>DASUZC010000047.1:0-11754 GCA_036377095.1 Gemmatimonadaceae bacterium | reverse complement strand
GGTGTCGTGCGGCCGTACTCCCCAATATCCCATGCCGAGGTACTGATAAGCTTCCGCCAGCGACGCCAGCGCGAGCGCGAACTTCGGATCGATGTCAGCCGCTTCCTTGAAGTAATCGACTGCCTTGGCGAAATCCTCCGGCGTCACGCGGTTGTAGTGATGCCTGCCAAGCAGATAAAGGTTGTACGCCTCCATATCTTCCGTCGGCCGTTGTGCGAGTCGCGTGCGATCGGTCTGACTGAGTCGCGCGTGTAAGTGTGTCGCGATCGACTCGGCGACTTCGGTTTGAATTGCGAAGATGTCGCTGATGTCGCGATCCCAGGTGTCGGCCCATATGTGCTCGTCGCTGGACGTATCGATCAGCTGAGCGACGATGCGGACCTTGTTGGCCGCGCGGCGCACGCTGCCTTCGAGGATGTGGGAGACTCCAAGCTCACGGCCAATCTCGCGGATATTCTTTGGCTTTCCCTTGTACTGCGTGGTCGACGTGCGCGACATCACTTTCAGGCTTTGGATCTTTGCCAGCTGCGCGATGATGTCTTCGGTGATGCCATCAGAGAAATACTCGTTCTCCGGATCGGCGCTCAGGTTATCGAAGGGAAGCACTGCCACGAATTTCTGCGCTTGGGATGTAATCTGGGGCGATTGGCTGCGACCAGGGGTCGCGCTACCGGCAAGCGGTGCGCCCTCGAGTGCGGCCGCGAAATCGGCCGCCGAACTGAATCGGCCGGCGGGCTGCTTGGCGAGCGATTTCCGAATTGCGTCGTCTATCTCGAGGGGAATCTCTCTTCGTCCAGCGCGAACACTTGGAATCGGATCGACGAAGTGCCGCATTATCACCGACTGGGCATTGAGTCCGGTGTAGGGAGGACCGCCGCTCAGCATCTCGAACAGCACGCAGCCGAGTGAGTAGATGTCGGTACGTCCGTCGAGATCCGGTTGACCGGTTCCCTGTTCCGGACTCATATACGCCGGTGTGCCGATTGCGTGTCCGGCGGAGGTGAGGGTGACGTCGGCCGCTTCGGTGAGAGCGCGCGCGATGCCGAAGTCGGTCACCATCGCGTGTCCGTCGTGGAGCAGGATGTTCGCGGGCTTGATGTCCCGGTGCACGATGCCGCTGCGGTGCGCGTAGTCGAGAGCACGAGCGACTTCGCCGGCCAGCCGCAGCGCTTCGGGGATCGACAGTCGCCACTCGCGCTTGAGCATCTCCTTCAGCGACTCGCTCTCGACGAACGGCATCGTATAGTAGGGCATGCCGAGCGCTTCGCCGGCGGTGAGCAGGGGGATGATGTGTGGATGGGTGAGCGAAGCGGCGAGCTGAATCTCGCGGCGAAAGCGCTCGATTCTTACCGCAGCCGCCATTTCCGGCGGCAGGACTTTGACGACGATGCGGCGGCCGAGGGATTTGTCCTGAGCGACAAAGACGCGCGACATTCCTCCGCCGACGAGCTCGCGCTCAAGGGTGTAGGTTCCGCTCAGTGCATCGCGGAGATTCTGGCCGAGCTCGGTATCCAAGGGCGGTTGTGCAGTTGTTAGGAGTTACCTGCCCAGGAGAGTTGGCGCAACCGCGTTTGATACTCGTCGATAAGACGTTTGTTGTTTATCGCCTGCGCGACGCGGAGCCGCAGCATCAGACTTTGGCGCAAGTAGAGGGGGTATGTAAGCGGCTCCGTCGCATCGAGCAGTGTTGCGACGCGCCGCGCGTCTTCCAGTTCACCGCGAGCATAAAGCACCTCCGCGAGAGCCATTCGCTCGGGGCCGAGAGATTCCCACGGCTGCCAGACAATTTCGGCGCGCGTCGCATTTGGTATGAGGTTGCGAAGCATCTGCACTGCGCGAGTGGAGTCACCTTCGACAAGCGTTAATCGCGCCGTCATCGCCTTGCTGAGCAGCAAGTCGGATCGCGCGCCCGAAGCCGCGGCACGTTTTTCCAGCACGCCTGCAATTTCCCGTAGCCGGGCGGTATTCCCACGGTGTGCTTCCCATGTTCCCACAGTCCATAACACGGGCGTGCTCGCCTTGTTGTACGCCGTGGCGACCGAATCTGCAACGTGCGCCGCTTCTCGCTCGAAATCACCAGATGCTGCAGCGACCAGAGGGTAGGCGACTTTCAGGGGCAGATTTGCTACCGTCTTTTGACGGAAGGCATTGGCAGCTGCGTCGTGAGCCTGTAACGCGGCGTATTGCGACTGCAATCCGAGGAACGCAGCCCACCGCGTATTGAGTGACACACTGTCTGCGCGTACGATCGCCCCAAAAATTGCAATTGCGCACTGCGGTTGTGCTGCTCGTGCCGAAAGAATCTTGCCGCTCGACAGTACGGTCATCTCATTTCTGAGTAGCTCTGAATCCCAGTCGACAGATGGCGGGCCGCTGCGAATGCATCGCAGCATCAGGTCTCGCGAGACCGCGTGTGTTGTGTCAGCCCCTGCCTTCTTGAGCTCGCTCTGTAGGCGCAGAACTTCGAGAACGTTTCCATCGCGCAGCGCACGTTCCTCGAGCAGCAGGAGCGTCGGAGCGAAATCCGGATCCAGCTTACGTGCGCGCAGCAACGCGTCACGGGCAAGCGAATCAGCCCGATACTCCACTGGTAGCAATCGTGAGTATACCTCGCCAAGGAGTGTCCAACCCGCGTGGATTGTCGAGTCTCGACGGAGTGCCGCGTTTAGGAACGCTATTGACGAATCAGCGGCGCCGACCAGATATGCATGCAGACCCTGCGCTAGCAGCGCCTGGGCGGGTGACATTGATTCCGGGTGACGCAGCGCTATTTGAGTCAGTGAAGCACCTTCGTCCAACTCGCTTTCCCAGTTTGCCGCGTAAGCGCCGCGCACGGCGGCAAGAGTGAACGCCGAGTCCTCGCCCAAAGCGAGACGATAATGGCCGAGTGCGCTGAGGAACTGCATCCGCCGATATTCGCGCTCCCCCTGAAGGAAGTTCGCGATCGCGGTCGGCCGCCGATTGGTGAATTCGGAGAGATCGATCTTGCCGCCCGGGGCTACAAGGGGAGGGAGTAGCTCGCCCACCGCGGCCAGCGAAAGCTGCGGAATTGATGCGCCAACGGGCCCGGATTTTCCGGCGATGCGCATTACCGAGTCGCCAGAAACATCGAGGAGCCTGAGAATAACCGTAACGGAATCGGGTCTGCGCACGATAGAGCCGTCGATGTAGAATGCAGCACCGGCGAGACTGCTGACGCGGTTGCCTTGGCGTGGGTCAAGACGTTTTGTCCCGACGCGTTGGGTCGCATCCAGCAGCTCCCATCCGTCCAGCCACTTCAGTGGCCGCGTTCCATCGAGAGCGTACCCGATGTAGGTCGCCGCGCCCTCGCCCTCGACATCCGAGTTCCCCGGCGCCTGTGGATCGTGCAGGGGGAAGACCACGACGCGGTTCCTATCGAGCGTCGGCGGTCGCGGATGCAAGCCGTACCAGGTACCGCTAGCTGCGATGGCAATGGCGACGACCGCGAGCAGGACGCGGTTGCGGTGCGAGATACGCGCCGTCAACCGCGTTTCGTCCGCGACGCTCCCCTGTTCGAGATCGTGAACGAAGTCGCTTGCATTTTGATACCGATCAGCGGGGACCTTAGCGAGTGCCTTACCGATGGCGCGCTCAACGCCGTGCGGTACAGTTGCACGAATCACCCGAATGGAGTGCGGCGGCTCCTGGCAGTGTCGTGCGATGATCGCTTGCGCAGTCGGTCCAGTGAACGGCGGCTCACCGACCAGCATCTCGTAAGTCACGCAGCCAAGCGCGTAGATGTCGCAGCGACCATCGAGCTCGCGCTGTCCGACGGCCTGTTCGGGACTCATGTATTCGGGAGTTCCGATCGCGAAGCCGGAGTGCGTCGTGATCTCCTCGCCCGATGCGACTTTCATTGCGCGCGCGATGCCGAAGTCGGCGACGATCACACGGCCGTTGTCGAGCAGGATGTTCGCCGGCTTGATATCTCGGTGCACCAGGCCTTTCGTGTGCGCGTAGTCGAGGGCCTTGGCGACTTGGCGGGTGATAGAGATGGCCTCGTCGAGGGTTAGCTGTCGTTCTTTTTTAATGTGTGTGCGGAGCGTCTCACCACTGATGAACGGCATTGTGAAGTAGACGAGACCATCTGCCGATCCGGAGTCGAGCAACGGGAGAATGTTTGGGTGCTCGAGCCCGCGAACGATCTCAACTTCACGGTTGAAGCGGGCTTCGCCCATCGCTGCAACGAGTTCTGGACGAAGGACTTTCAGCGCAACGGTTTTGTTGTCCTTGAGATCGGTGGCCAGGAAAACGAAGGCCGCGCCGCCGTGTCCGAGCTCGCGCTCGATTTGGTAGCGTCCGGCCAATGCAGTAGCAAGGCGCTGAATTGTGATAACACCAGCGTCGCCTGCGGTGAACATGGAGAAACCTTCGCGCTCGCTGAGCGCGGGTCGTTCGGAGCCGGTAGCCAATCCGTCTCCAGTATGCGGCTTTCTAGTATAGGAGAGGGAGGGTAAATAGCCAGACGTATTATTAGGTCTGGCGGTCCTGCTCAGCCGGTTATATGGTAGCGGGTCGCCGGTTGTAGCCCAGCTGGCGCCGACGAGGGAGGTTGATGGTGCCAGACACTCGAATCAGCCTCGGACAAATCCTCCAGGTCGTCGTGCTCGTAAGCATCGCAAACTGCGCCGCCTGCGATGGAGACGACACCGGAGGTCCGCCGGAACCCCCGCCGCAAACAGACGCCCCCATTGCAAGCGTCGAGATATTGCCCGCGCTCATCTCCGTGCAACGCGGAACCTCGTTTGTTTTGCGAGCCCGCGTCAAAGATCAGTGGGGGAACATTTTGCCCGACGAGCGTGCCAGCGTGGTTCGCTGGACAACGTCAGGTGAGTTTCCAGTGCCTCCTGGTCCGAGCGCCACCGTTACGGTTACTGCGACGCCAACCGCACCGCTGCCACTTGATGTCTACCTGATCGCATCGGTGCCCGGAGTGGAGAAAAAAGACACGAGCACCATCCGAGTGACTGCTCCGCCGGAAGCCAACGACCGGGATTGGATCGCGGGTGAATACTCGGCCAACGCGGAGCCATCGTTCGCGTTTGTGACCGGCCATTCGAACTATGGTGAGGCCGGCGATCGTATCAACTCGCTTGTACCCTTCGTCAAGGAGGGCGCTCTTGAACCGTTGGATTGTGACTTGGGCCCGACGCAGTGTGGCGTCATCACGCTCATTTCTCCGCGACGCGCGATAACCCAGACGCCGGCATCCTGGATCAGTGCCTGCGACTTTGCCAGTTTCGTCTCCGCCGCTGGACCACCTGCTGGATGCACCTCGGTCAAGCCAACTATACCGACGCCGCTCAAGTCCCCGCCGAAGATTTCCGTAGCTCTTTGGCAGCTCGCCGAGGTGCCTGGGATTGCCAACCAAATTGCAGGCGACAAAGCGTACGCCGAGTCTGTGTTTGATCAACCCTACATTGGCTTGCAGCTGGATATTCAGTTGCGACCGTACGCCAACAAGCACACATCGATCACGCGTGGTCTCGGATGCAAGACGACTGATGGTACGCCCCTGACAACGGAGTTTGGCAATTGGGGAGTCAAGTACGATCCGAAGGTTGTGACCGCCGTCT
The DNA here is from genome assembly GCA_036377095.1 of Gemmatimonadaceae bacterium. Taxonomy (GTDB): domain Bacteria; phylum Gemmatimonadota; class Gemmatimonadetes; order Gemmatimonadales; family Gemmatimonadaceae; genus UBA4720. The sequence continues at coordinate 6,157 of DASUZC010000047.1, read as the reverse complement.
ACGTTGACGGCATCAATCCTGGTGCCGGAGATGACGTCGGATTCACGTGCCCGTATGATGACGCAGGTGGGACCGGTGTCCTGGTTGTGATCTCAGGAAATGCGATCAGCAACTCTACTCTCGCTCACGAGCTCGGGCACGCGTTCGGGCAGTGGCAATGGGGAGACCGTTCGCATCCTGACTTTCCAGCACCGCATCTCCCTGGTTTTGATCCGTCGAATCTGATGTGGTCGTCAGAGAGTGATTGGTATGTCTCACTCCGTCGGAACCTTACGCTCGGTCAGCTTTTCCAAATGAGCCTTGCAAGCCGCTCGTTCTTGCAGAAATCCGCGCCTGCATCCCCGCTCAATTGTCCTGCCGACCCCTCATCGAGCTCACCGTGCCCGAGGCTGGCACAGGATCAAAGGCAATGACACGTGGCGGTCTGTGGATGATTCCGGTGTTAGCTGTTTGCGCCACCGCCTGCGATCGGGATGAATTGACGAACAATGATCGTCGCGTAATTCACGCGTGGCTCACTTGCGACGACTGCACTGGCCAGCGCGCAAGTGTTTCGGCAATCGGCGAACCAGCGGTAGACGAACTGGACAAGGCGCTCGTCGGTCCAGGGAACGAGCAGCGCACAATCATGGATCGCAAGTTCGGCACGAGCTTCCGGATCGCTGAGATCAGAACGCGAGTTCCAACTCTCGATTCCGCCGAGTACACAACTTTCCGCAACGCCAATTATGTGGCGACGTATCAAAAGCGTGCCGCGACTTCATTAGCTGATATTGGCAGCGATGCATCCCGCTCAGCACTCGATCGCGCGATTGCGGATTCGGCCGCGCGCAGATATCGCAGCGATGTGATGAGAGTTATCAGGTTTTCACGGGGTCGTATTGGCGCGATGACGTATGGGGGCAAGATAGCTCCGTTCCGCACTCAGTTTGCCGATACCGTGAAGATATCCCCACCGACCGGCTCGCATTTCACTGGTAGCGAGCGTGTGATAATCGAAGACTCGTTGTTTCCACCGGGCGACATTCCGTCTGCCGTAGACAGTAATGCGATCAAATTCCTCGCGGTTGCGCCAGCGGGCCTGCACATGGTGGATGTAGTTCGCCCCGGAGCGCCAATCGACAAGATTCCGATGCTCGTAACATCACTCGATGATGTGAGTGACCGATCAGCCAAAACCTGCAGCGCGACTAATGTCCCATGTATGATCGACAACGCTCCGCCGATAATCGCCGGTCACACCGGGTCCCCGCCGGCGTTTCCGGTTGTGTTCAGTGGCACACCGGCCGACTCGCTCGATTTCTTCAGAATTCCGAATCTGTCGGCAGCGGCGGCGCAGGTGACCGCAGCGCTCGATTGGCGTGGCGATGGACGGGTGGACCTGGCGTGGAGAGACTGTACGACCTACGCGCAAATCGGTCAGACCGCGCATGGCACCCCTAATAAAACAGTACAACTGAGCGGTCAATTGCCGGGCAACGGGTGTTTGACTCTTCAGGTGAGCATTGCTGATGGAAAGGGCCCCGCATATGGGAAACTTGTAGTGTCACAGTGATTCATGAACTAGCTGCGCCGATCACTCGAGCACACTGGAGTTAGTTCCCGCAACTCGTCACCGCTTCAAAGGAGGTGGGTATGGCTGACCCGAAAGTGCCTTGGTGGCTGATTCTCTGGAACGTGGTGCTGACTGGCGTGCTCATATGGGTTGTAGTCGTGATGCTGGGGCTGCGCACCTTTGCAAAGGACATAGGGACGTGGAACCAGCAGTTCCACAGATGGGCAAACCACTACTACTGGTGCGATTCCTCGCATCGTGACGAGGCCAAGTGTGCTCAGTGGTCTGATCACATCCCGCCACCGCCACCGCCGCCCATGTATTAGAGTAGAGTAGCGGGAGCAGACGGTGTTGGAGACCGAGAGGCTTAAGTTGGACGCCGGTCCGAAGAAATCGCAATCGAAGGAGACGCGAGTGCAGCGGCTCGCCGCTGCGCTCCCGGATCGGTACGTCTTTCGTCGAGAGCTTGGCGAAGGCGGCGCCGCGCACGTACTTCTCGCCTACGATAACGATCGCAACGAGCTCGTCGCAGTGAAGATTTTGCGACCCGAAGTCACCACCGCGATCGGCAAAAAGAGATTTCAGCGCGAGATCGACATCATCCGCGCCCTCAAGCACCCGAACATCCTCCCGTTGCTCGATGCGGGAACCGTCGCAAGTCAGATCTTCTTCACCTCGCCGTTTGTGGAAGGCGATACCCTGCGTACGAAGATCGAGCGCGAAAAACAACTTTCCCTCGCCGAAACGATCTCGATTGCAAGCGATGTCGCTGCGGCGCTCGACTACGCGCACGCTCGCGGGCTGATACACCGGGACGTCAAGCCGGCTAACATCCTGCTTTCCGGCGGTCGGGCGGTTGTTGCAGACTTCGGCATTGCCCGCGCCGTCGCAGTCGACCGCTCAGAGGCAATCACTATCTCTGGTGCTTCACTGGGCACCGCCCAATACATGAGTCCGGAGCAGTGCGGAGCGGTGCGGGAGCTCGACGCGCGGACTGACGTCTACGCACTTGGATGTGTCGTCTACGAGATGCTGACCGGCGAGCCTCCGTTCACCGGCCCCAACGAACAAGCCATCATCGCGCGTCACTGTGCAGAACCCCCGCGATCGATGCGCGTGGTGCGGCCATCGATTCCCGACCGTGTCGATCACGTCGTTATGAAGTCCCTCGCCAAAATTCGGGCCCACCGCTATTACAGCGCCGGGGAGTTCTTCGACGCGCTCGACGCTGGTGCGCGAGCGTGAATCACCTATCCAAACAAAAGAGCCCGGCAAGGATCGCCGGGCTCTTTTCATTTCAACGACCGTCTGATCTTAGCCCTTCGTCTTCGTCACGTTGATCGCGTGACCGCAGAACGATCCCGTGATGGTGAGAGTCTTCGTGGCAGGATCAAACTGCGAAGTGATGTCGACATCGCATGTACCGGAGCCACCTGTGCGCGACCAGGTGAAGCTGCCCTTGTGCGTCTGCGTCTGCAATCCCGACAGCACGCCATTCACGATGTTCAGGTGACCGGTGTAGGTGAGATTCGGATTGCCGCTCAGAGTCAGCACACCATCACGCGTGTCAAAAGCGCAGTTGGTGTCTGTTCTCGTCGCGTTGGCGTCGAGCGTCAGGCTCTGCGCCGTGCGATCGCCGGTTCCAGTGACCGATCCCGCGAACACGGTCTGTCCGCCGCGCGGGCACTGTCTCGTCACCGTGAACGTGTTGTTGATCGGGAACGGAGTCGAGGTCACTGCGGCGGAAGCTCCGCTACCATCGACGCTGACCGAGAATGATGGACCCAGTCCAAAGTCAGAGCTGCCGAATGAAGCGGAGCCGTCGATGTCGGCGGCCAGCTGATTTGCAGCTGCCTGACTGATTCCGTTCTTCAAACCGGTCGAATCACTACAGGCGACGGCAGCGAGTAACAGCGCTGCGCCACAAACCAGGTAAGATTGTTTGTGCATTAGTACTCCGGGGTGGAGAGGTTTGGCAATTTGACGAAGGCGAAGGCTCAGCCGTTAATGGCACACACCCATAGAACTGACTTCGCAATTGCGCGCTTCGGTCACGCTACGGGTGTTACATCACCTACCCGCCCGAAGGTTCCCCGACCACTCGAGGTAGATCATTGCCGAGGCTGATGGGGCGCGTCGAGCGACTGGCTGCGGGCCTGCCGAGCCGATACGCGTTCAAGTCGCTGATCGGCAAAGGCAGCGCCGCGTTCGTGGTGCTCGCCGGGGACAGCGAGAAGGACATCGAGGTCGCGATCAAGATTCTGCAGTCACAATTCGCGACGGTCGTCGGCTCGAACCGTTTTCGTCGCGAGACAGAGATCCTGCGCGGGCTCGATCATCCCAACATTCTGCCGCTGCTCGACCACGGCACGGTCGGCAAAGGCAACCTGTTCCTGGTAACCCCGTACCTCGTCGGCGAGAACCTCGGGCAACGGCTCAAGCGCGAGAAGCAGCTCGCGGTTAACGAAGCGATCTCGATTGCAACCACCGTCGCGAGCGCGCTCGATTACGCACACGGGCGCGGACTCATTCATCGCGACATCAAGCCACCAAACATTCTTCTGTCTGAAGCGCGAGTCGTTCTCGCCGACTTCGGAATCGCCAGACCAGTTGCGACCGACTCGCTGGCACAAATAACTCTTGCCGGCGTTGCACTCGGCACGCCCCACTACATGAGCCCCGAGCAGATCGTTGGCGATCGCGAGCTCGATGCGCGCACCGACGTTTACTCGCTGGGTTGTGTTGTCTACGAGATGCTGGCGGGTCGGCCGCCGTTCACGGGTAAAACGCACGTGGAGATTTTCCGCGGACATCGCAAGGAGCCGCCGCGGCCGATCACGGAGATCCGGCCCAAGCTCCCCGTACTGATCGACGCCGCGGTGATGAAATCGCTGGCAAAGGAGCGCGATTCACGATTTCAGAGCGCCGGCGAATTCGCGGCCGCATTATCCGAAGCTGCCAGTAAGCAGAACTGAGTCCGCGAGCGGTTCAGAATCCGCTCCCCCCGCCTCCGCCACTCCCGCCACCGCTCGATCCGCCGCCACCCGAGCCTGACGAGGATGGACTCGACGACATGCTGCTCGCCGCCGCGCTCGACATCGAGCTGATCGACTGGCCGAAGCTCACGGAGTCGAAGCGGCCGGTGCCCGTGTACCACTGCGGCGGCTCACGATAGATATCCTTGAACGCATTCGCCCATCTGTCTTCGACGCCGAACGCCATCGCGAAAGGCAGGTACATCTCGAACAGCTGCGGCGAGGTGATCATTCTCTTGTAGCGATCTTCTTCGACTCGCGACAGGAATTCCTTGAAGCCGAGTGCTGCTTCGCGGGCACGCGCGCCCTCGACGGTGCGGGCGGGCATAATCACCGCGAAATTTGCCAGGATAGCGAAGCTCACGAGGGTCGCAATCGCTAACGCGGCAGGTGCGAACAAGACAAACCCGCGGCTGAGGGTGAGGACCGTCGATCCGCCGAGCAAGAAAGTCACGAGCACTGCGATGCCCCACGCTTTGCCTTTTGCTCGATCGGGGCGCTCCGTGTAATAGCCCGCTTGCACCAGCTCGTCGTAAATCGCGTTCCTGATCTCCGACAGAAACTTGTAGAACCGGTTCGTCAGCTCTGACATTTTGACCGAGTAAGCATCACTCGGCGCCGTCTGTGCGAGTGCGTCCAGGTAACTCACCTCGTGTGACTTGAGATCGTTCCACTCGGGTCGCTGCCTGATGATGTCGAAGCGATAGTCCGTGCTCTTGCTCAATCCGAAGAAATGCTCCTCGGTGAGCTCGGTGATGTGAATGTAACCGCGCACGGCGAGATCGACGAGCGTGGCAGTGATGTCCGGCATGTCCGCTGTGTTATCGATCAGAGCGCCGAGCTCGCCGGGTGTTGCGCCTTTGACTGGCTCGTACCGCACGACGTACGATCCTTCGGCTGGATCCCGACCGTACTTATCCCACCGGCGATAGGCGAACAGGAACACGAGTAGAGGGATCAACAGCGGTGTCCACCGCACGATATCCATCAGCTGCTCGTGCAGCCTGCTCGGTCGTCCAGTGATCGATCCGGCCGGCCAGCCGACGCCGATGGTCATCCCTGAGTACGGCGGAAGTGGATTGCGTGAGATGAATCCGACTTCGTTTCCGTCGCGCTCGATCACCGCGTCTGCCGCTGTCGATCCCTGGTAGCCCGTATAAACCGCCGTGCGGGTCGGCCGCATGTTGTCAGGAAGCACCACGCGCGCGTGGAGACTGTCGATGTACATCGTCCATGCGTTGCCGGTGACGTTCCAATAGAGCTCGTCCAGCTCGCCGACTTCGCTCGACTTAAAGAAGAAGCGGATCGCGTTCTTGACTCGATAACGGATGACGATGGTCCGATCAGCGTCATTGGCGCCGGGGATGTAGATGTGATAGCGGCGCGTCCAACCTGCGTCCTGGGTCTGACGCTCGACCACGAGTGGCTGGCCACTGGCGTCAGTTATTGAACCGTCTTCGACGTCGAGCTTGACCGCGCGTCCCTGGGCTGTGTTGTGATGGAGCGATAGATCGCGGTTGAGTCCGTTCCATTGACCGGTGAAGCGGATAGTGATCTGCTCGACGAC
>DASUZC010000046.1:0-3466 GCA_036377095.1 Gemmatimonadaceae bacterium | reverse complement strand
GTTTTCCTCGATGTCGGCGGGTCTCCGCCAAAGCCGCGTCCGGGTGTCCCGAGCGCCCCGCGTGCTGCGCGCCCGGTTGCGCCGCCGCCGCCGCGCCCGAAAACGCCGCCGCATGTGCAGCCCGACCCCGTGTTCGAGGCGCTGCCCGAGCTCGATCAGGTCATCACGCCCGACGAGATTCCACATCTCGAGATAGAGTCGACATCAATGGCTGCGGCTCCAACGCACGAGGAGCCGGCCATCGAGCCTGCCTTCGATCTTTCGATCGAAGACGTCAACGTGTCGCCGCTGGAAGGATTGGAGTCCAACGCCGACCCGTCGCAGTTCGCGATCAATCCCGAAGTCAGTGATAACGGCGTTGAGGGGCTGATTTCTTCGGATAGTGGGCTCAGTCTAAGCGGTCATGATGCGCTCAGTTCCGCAGAGCCGGGCCTTGGCGAGCCGCTGTCCACCGAAGACCCACTCGCCGGACTGAGCATGCTGGAGGACGAGCGACTCACCGTCCACGAGCCTGCGTCCACTGAGCTCGCGCCAGAACCTGTAGAGGCCGAGGCATCGCCGGCCGCAGAAGCAGAGATTCAGGAGATCGAGACCTTCGAGACGGTCGATCTGCACGTCCACGAACCGGGACTGCCTGGCGAAGTTGTCGTTCACGACGAGCCGCCGCGGGAACCCGAGCCTGTGCGTCCTCCAACTCCGGCACGTCCGGCAGCCAAACCCACGGCGACGACACCGCTGCGCGAGCCCCAGCGCGCTGCGCCTCCTCCGCCGCCTGTGGAAGAAGAAGAGCCGGAAGAAATCGAGGAGGAAGAAGAAGTCGAGGAAGAGAGGCCAGCTGCGAAGGCGAAGCCGAAGCTCGTTGAGTCGCCGCTGCGCATAACTCGCCCGAAGAAGAAGCCCAAGACGCCGCCGCGAGAGGAAGCGCCTCCTGCAGCTGCGGCATCGGGACAGCGCCAGACAGTCAATCCCTTCATGCGTCCGAAGGCAAAGCCAAAAGCGCCTTCACCCAAGTCTGGCCAGCGTGTATCCACGCCGCCATCCGAAGCCCCGCGCGCTGCGACTCCGAAGGACAACGCGCCGGCGCCGCGCACCGACGAGCACTACATCGATCTCGGCGATTGGCTGCGCGAGGAGCGTGGCCCTCGCTCGTATCGCATGATCGCGGAAGAGGATCACAATCGCAAAGAGGGCGAGGAAGCGGACTTCACCGACATGCTGGAGAAGTTCAAGGCCGGCGTCGCCGCGAACGTCGACGACGAAGACTTCGACAGCCACTACGACCTCGGCATCGCCTACAAGGAGATGGGTCTCATCGAGGAAGCGATCTTCGAGTTCCAGAAAGCGTTGCGCGGCGCCACTCATCGCATCCGCGCCTATGAGGCGCTCGGTCAGTGTTTCATCGATAGGAACGATTTCGAGACCGCGCTCACGGTGCTTGGACGCGCGCTGCGCGAGCCGGGGATGGAAGACGAGGATCTGATCGGCGTGCTGTATTTGCTGGGTTACGCATCAGAGGGGAGCAAGAAGCCGCGCGACGCCGCCGCGTATTATCAGCGGGTGTTCGCCATCGACATCGACTTCCGCGACGTCAACAAGCGGCTGAAGCAAATGACGAAGGCCGCCGCGAAGTGACGTCGGGTGCGCCTTTTCAAGGACTGACACCACGGGCGCCAGCTACAGATATTGAAAGCGTGAACGTAGAAGCTCCGCGCGGAGTCAACCTCGGCGCCATCCAAAAACCCGTCAGGGAAAAACTGGACGCCGTTTCGCGCACGATGGCGGCGATCGTGGCCAGCGACATGCCGCTCGTCGGAGAAGTCAGCGCGCATCTGCTGGCGATGCGTGGCAAGCTTTTCCGGCCGACATTGCTGCTGCTTTCGAGCGAGGTAGAAGAGAAGCCGGAGGAGCGAGCGATATCGCTGGCGGCGACGCTGGAGCTGATACACCTGGCGACGCTCGTCCATGATGATGCCGTCGATCACTCGGTGCTGCGTCGCGGAATGCCGACGGTGAATGCGCTGTTCAGTCACCAGATCTCGGTGATCATGGGCGACTTTCTGTACTCCTCCGCGCTGACGCATCTGGTGAGTCTCGGCAGCCTCGAGGCGCTGCAAGCGCTGACTCGCGCGTCGACGGAGATGACGCTGGGAGAGATGCGTCAACTTGCTGTCGTCGATCCCCTCGGCTTCTCCGAGGACGAATATTTCGCGCTAATCCGATCCAAGACTGCTTCCTTGATGCGCGCGGCGTGTGAGCTTGGCGCGATCTCCGGCGCGCGTCGTTATTGCGATCGGCTAGGAGCGTTTGGCGAGAACCTGGGAATGGCGTTCCAGATCACCGACGACCTGCTGGATTATCGCGAGGAGAAAGAGACCACCGGCAAGCCGTCGGGACTCGATTTGCGCGAGCACAAGGTGACGTTGCCATTGATTTACGCGCTGCGTCGGATGTCGCCGGCGGCACGCGCCGAGGTCGACCGGTTGTTCGCCAGCGAGAACGCGAGCGACGAGCAGATCGCGTCGGTCGTGGGGATCGTCGCGGCCAGCGGCGGTTTCGAGTATGCGCGCCAGCGTGGAGAGGAATTCGCTGAGAAAGCGCACGAAGCGTTGAGTGCATTACCCGACGCTATAGCGCGGGAGTCGCTGACTGCATCAATTTCGTACGTAATGGAGAGACATTCCTAATGCCACCGACGCCGCCGCGCGGACACAACAGACGCGGGTCGATGTTTCACACTCTTGTGCTCGCCTCTGGATTTGTAATCGGGGGGTTATTGACGCAGGTGGGCCGGCGCTTTCTGCCGCCTGGCGCGGCCAAGGATTTCTTCACGACGGGGGTTACTCCCTCGATCGGCCCGTTACCTGTCGATTTGATTATAATCAAGTTCGCACTTGGCCCAATCGCGCTCGATGTGTCACTTTTGAGTCTGTTGGGTGTACTGGTCGCTTATCTCATCGCGCGTTCGCTCTTCTAGGAGTCTATATGTTCGGTAATCTGGGTTTCCCCGAGCTAGTCATCATCATGGTGGTGATCCTGCTTCTGTTCGGCGCGAAGCGAATCCCCGAGATCGCGGGCTCGATGGGGAAGGGAATTCGCGAATTCAAGAAGAACATCAACGACGCGACGCGAGAGGTTACGTCAGAGACGAACCCGTCGCTAACCGACACTTCGAACCGGCTCACATCGGCGGAAATCGAGCGGCAACGGACTGTCGAGGAGGCGGAGCGGCCGGCGCCGAAGCGGCTGCTCTAAGTTCGAGGTGCTTCATAGTTCGAAATGCTTCGTAGTTCGAACTAGCTGCTCCGTATTTCGAACCAACTAATCACTCCGCATCGACAACTAATTGAGAGCTCCGTACTAATTCCGAATTACCAACTGGTTCTCAATAGTCCGGAGTTGGTCGTAGCTCTTTTTGGGAAGTGCAAAAACACAAGAGGTAGGCAGGTTGCAGAAGCACGGGAGCTCT
>DASUZC010000045.1:0-4713 GCA_036377095.1 Gemmatimonadaceae bacterium | reverse complement strand
GCGGCCAATCAGCTTGACCAGCTCCGGATGGAGTCCGTGTACACCGCTCTCGTACGCCGCCTGCTCTCCGGTCTCGACGATCGACGCCTCGACTTCCTGCCGCGATTTGTTGACGACCTCTTCGATTCGTCCGGGGTGGATACGGCCATCTGCGACGAGCTTCTCCAGCGACAGGCGCGCAATCTCGCGCCGCACCGGATCGAAGCAGGAGACTACAACCGTGTCGGGCGTGTCGTCGATGATGACGTCGACACCAGTCGCCAGCTCGAACGCGCGAATGTTGCGTCCTTCGCGTCCGATGATCCTGCCCTTCATCTCGTCATTGGGCAGCGACACCGCCGACACCGTCGCTTCGACACTCTGCTCGGCAGCGATTCGCTGAATAGCCAGGGCGATGATTTTCTTCGCTTCGCGCTCGGCGTTCCGCTTGGCCGTCTCCCGGATCTCGCGGATCTTGTTGGCAGCATCGGCCTGGGCCTCTTCCTCCATCCGATGCATCAGCTCCGCCTTGGCATCGCCAGCTGAGATTCCGGCCAACTGCTCGAGCCGTCGACGCTCCTCGCCCAGCAGTTTCTCGAGCTCCTGTTGGCGTTGCACCATATTGCGCTCCTGGGCCACCACGGCTTCGGTGCGGCGATTGGTGTCGCGCTCGCGCTGCTCCAATAGATCGTATTTGCGATTGAGCTGACCTTCGCGGTCGTCGACGCGACGCTCTTCGCGCTCGACCTCTTCCCTGCGGCCGCGTACCTCGAGCTCCCATTCTTCGCGGAGCTTGATCAACTCTTCCTTTCCGCTCAGGACCGCCGTTTTGCGCAGACTCTCTGCTTCGCGCTCGGCTTCAGTGACGATGCGCGTGGCGGTCTGCTCTGCTGTCGCCTGCGCCTGTTGTTGCCGACGCAGCTCATTGCGTCGGCCAAGCCTGGTTCCGACAAACAAAAAAACCGCACCGGCAACGATAAACAGAAGTATGCCAGCTGCGGTTAACCAAGCAGTAGTCGTCATAGTCCAGATCTATGTTGGGCCCGCGGTCAAGCCACAGGCGGCCCCTAACGCGCCGGAAAGTCGTCGCGTAGTTGGACTCTAAGGTAATGTCGCTTCGCGGGTTGGGCGAGAGGCACCTCGGCGTAGGGATCGCGGCGCCTGGACGCGATCCCTACGCGGAGCCTACTCTTTCCGCTTCGCCGGCGGCAACCAAGGCCGGATCTCGCCGCTCAAGCGCTTCATCGACGCAGCCAGGTCTTCCCCGGACTCGCGAGCGTCGAAAAGCTCGTCGGTGATGGATAGGGCGGCGAGGATTGCCGCCTTCTGCGTCTCGACGATGTTCCCCGCGCGCATCGTCTCCCGAATCACGTTGTCGACGTGCTCGGCGACGGCCCGCGTCCGCTCGGGGCTGACGTCGCTGCGGATTGAGTACTCGTCACCGAGGATCGTCACTCGGACGACATTCTTTTTTGAGCTCAACGGACAGCCGCTCCGTCGTGCTGCTGGCGAAGGAATCGAACGCGATCGATCATCTGCTGGGTCCGGGCGCGCGCGGCTTCCAGCCGCTTATTGAGCCCGGCGTTTTCGCGCTCGAGGAACTGCACGCGCTCCGGCGACACGACTCCCTTAACTCCGGTCGACTCGAGGGTCTTCAGCCGGGCTTCGGCCTGAAGTGCGCGACGACGAAACGAAGCGAGCTCGTCGCCAAGGTGTTTCACCAGCTGCTCCAGCTCCGCAAATGCGGCTCTTTCAGGACGTGCGCTGTCTGACACCCAGTTCTCCCTCGAGTGCTTTTACAATTTTCGCGGTGCGTTCCTGGACTTCTTTGTCCTTTAGTGTGCGCTCAGGGTCCCTGAAGGTCAACGCCCACGCCAAACTGCGCGAGCCATCAGGAATTCCCTGTCCGATGAACTCGTCGAACAAAGTAAGCGTCTCCAGCAACGCGCCCGCTTCTTTGCGAATGACTGCTTCGATTTGCGCTGCCGTCACACTTTGCGATGCGATGAGGGCGAGATCAACCTGAGCGCGAGGCGTCGCCGGAATCGCCTGATACTTGTGCGCTTTCCCCACGCTCTGTGGCAGCGCTTCGAGATTTATCTCGAGGCCGAACGCGGGATGAGCCCACACCGGAGCGTCAAGTGTGAGTCGGCGAGCCGATCCAATACTGGTTCCGTCCGCCTTCACGTCCCACAGGATTTCACCGCTGCCCGGCACGAGCTCGATCCTGGCGTGCGGGAATGCCGCCGAAGCGGCGCGCTCTGCGAGGAACTTGATGTCCCACTCGTCGTAGCTGGGCTGAATCGCCTTGGTGAAATGTGTCGGCGAGCGCTGACCCATTACGAGCGCTGCGACGTGCATCTCCTCGTGAGGGAGAGCGGCCAGCTTTGGTCCCGGCGCGGCGGCGTTGGTGCCCGGCGAGAAAAACGCAGTTCCAATCTCGAACAAGCGAACGTTGCCCTGCATGCGAGCGAGGTTGTACTCAGCGCGCCCGATCAACGTCGTCAGGAGATCGCCACGCAGATATGCTTCGTCTTCCGCGAGCGGATTGGTGACGCGCACCGTGCCGCCTTTGCTCGCACTGACGAACGGCATCGGCCGCACTTCGTTCAGCCCGGCCCCGACAAGCGCTTCCTGCAGACGCTCGCCAACTGCAACGAGCGGTGAATCAGGAACCGCGCTCCCTCTGAACGGTCTCAGCTCGGACGAGAAAGTGTCGTAGCCGCGCAGCCGCGCGACTTCCTCAGCGAGATCGACGTCAGCCTTCACATCGTGGCGCCAGCTCGGCGGAGTGACCTTGATGACCTCCTTCGCTTCCGGCGCGATTCTGAATCCGACCGATCGCAGGTTCTTCTCGACCTCGCCGATGTCGACGTTCTCGCCGAGCAGTCGATTGACGCGGGCGAGCCGCAGCGACACCGGCTGCGGGCGCCTGGGGAGGGGATACAAATCGATCGGGCTTCCCTGCGGAATTCCTCCGGCGATCGACAGAATCATGCGCACCGCGTAATCGATCAACCCTGGAATTGCGTCGACATCGACCCCGCGCTCGAAACGGTAGCTCGCGTCCGTGGTGACACCGAGGCGGCGGCGAGTAGCACGAACGCGTGCTGGATCAAACGCCGCGACCTCGAGAAAGATTTCGGTGGTCTCATCGGTGACTTCACTACCACTTCCACCGATGATGCCGCCGATTGCCTGCGCACGTTCCGCATCTCCAATGACAACTGCGCCGGGCGGCAGCGTACGGTCGACGCCGTCGAGAGTTTTGATCAGTTCTTCGCCACGCGTCTTTCGCACGACGACGGTGTCGCGAGCGAGCTTCTCGAGATCGAATGCGTGCATCGGCTGTCCGAAACCGTGCAGCATGTAGTTCGTGACATCGACGACGTTGTTGATCGATCGCAAGCCAATGGACTGCAGCCGGCGCACGAGCCAGTCCGGACTCGGTCCAACTTTTAGTCCGGTGACCACTGCGCCCGCGTATCGAACGCACCCTTCGGTGTCCTCGAGGCGCACAGTGACATCGCCAACCTTCCCTGACGTTGCTTTCACGGTATGGGTGCGGATGACGAATCCCTTCTCGTCGGCGATGTCGGGCCGCGTGATTGCACCGCCGGTGGCCGCGGCAATCTCTCGGGCCAGGCCTTCGTGCGAGAGGAGGTCCGGCCGGTTGGGAAGAACGTCGATGACGAGTCTCGTGTCACCGAGCGGCATTGCATCGAGCAGGCGCGTACCGGGCTGGGCGGTGAGCGAGAGCGCCATGATGCCTTCGTGATCCTGCCCCAGCCCGAGCTCCCGCGCCGAGCAGAGCATGCCCTCCGACGTTTCGCCGCGAATCTTTTTCTTCTCGATCTTCAATCCACCGGGCAGTGTCGCACCAACCGGTGCAAACGGATAAAGAGTGTCGGCGGTGACGTTCTGCGCACCGCACACGACCTCGCGCAGCGTGCCGCCGCCGGCGTCCACCTTCGTCAGCCAGAGGTGGTCCGAGTTGGGATGCTTTTTGACTTCGACGACGCGCGCGACAACGACGTCCTGCAGATCGTCACGCAGCGAAACGAGATCGTCGACGGTCGCGCAGCGAGAAGTCAGCAAGTCGCGGAGCTCGGTCGGCTTGAGATCGAACGGAACGAACGCGCGCAGCCACTCGTACGACGCGTTCATCTCGAGATCTGGTAGAGGAACCGAACGTCGGAATCGTAGAGAATTCTGATGTCAGGGATGTCGTAGCGGAGCATGGCGATTCGCGCGGGTCCCATGCCGAAGGCCCAACCGGTATAGCGATCGGCATCGAGTCCGGCGGCGTTGATCACCGATGGATGCACCATCCCCGAGCCCAGTATCTCCATCCAGCCAGTGCCCTTGCAGCCGGCGCAACCCGAACCATGACAGAGCTGGCACTCGACATCCATCTCGGCTGACGGCTCGGTGAACGGGAAGTAGCTGGGACGGAAGCGGGTTTTCGTCACTCCGAAGAAGCGATTCGCGAAATGAGTCAGCGTTGCCTTGAGATCGACGAAACTCACTCCCTCGTCGATCGCCAGTCCCTCGATCTGGGCGAACATCGGCGCGTGGGAGGCGTCGAAGAAGTCGCGACGATAGGCGTTGCCGGGGGAGAGGATGCGGATCGGTGGCTTGTACTTCTGCATCGTGCGGATCTGCACCGGCGACGTGTGGGTACGCAGCAGCACGCTTTCGCTCAGGTAAAGCGTATCGTGCAGATCGAGCGCG
>DASUZC010000044.1:0-3274 GCA_036377095.1 Gemmatimonadaceae bacterium | reverse complement strand
AGAATCGCTCCAAGCCACATCACCAACGCGTTACGTTTGCCCTGCATGCTTTCCCTGTGGGAGACATTAGGCCGTACGCGACGGTGCCCGCCCGGTTTCACTCCTGCATCGGCTTGCATCGAAGACGTTACGCGCTCACCGATTGCGAAACGCGTAACCAGCAAGCACTATAAGAGCCCTTCGCCCTGCCTACACGAGGTACATATGAAAGGCTCCCGTTTCCTCATCGTCGCGCTCGCCGCGCCGATCAGCCTCGCCGCCCAGCAGCCTTCGGCGGGACTGCCCCCGAATCCGATCACCACCGCATTCAAAACCAGAATCGCCGGACAGAACCGCAACATTCTGCAGGCCTTCGATTCGATACCAGAGTCGAAGTTCAGCTACAAGCCGACACCTGCCCAGTTAAGCATCGGCTTCGTCGCGGCGCACATTACCAACGACAATTATTTCTTCTGCAACAACCTTGGCGCGCTCAAAGGAACGCGGCCGGCGGCCGACACAGCCACCGCTGATTCCGTGAAGGCAACCTGGCCAAAGGCGCAGCTGATGACGAGCCTCAGGGAATCGTTCACTTTCTGCGATCAGGCGATCAATCAGCTGGATGACGCAAAGCTGGCCGAGCCGGTGACGATAACCTTTGGCGGCAACTCGCGGACTGTCGCGCGCGCTAACATGGTGCTCGGCCATGCCATCGATCTGGCGGATCACTACAGCCAGCTCGCGAACTACATGCGTCTGAACAACATCCTGCCGCCGACCGCACTGCCGCGACCGCGTCCCGCAGGTAACTGAGAGCTGTGAATAAGCGCTATCGGGATCACGCGAATCACTTTGGACTGAATCGCCAGACCCCGGTAGCGCTGTGATTCGCATCGGTGTAGCCGCCGGCAAAGAACACATCGCCGTTACTGAGCGGTGCCGCCGCGGCAAATCTGTACGCGGCGGGCAACTGGCCGGCTACGGTGCGAAATGCCCACTTGTCGACGTCGAGCAACTCGACGTCCGGCGCGCCGGATGTAACGAGCACATCGCCGTTCGGCAGTAACATCGACGTCCCCGCGATCTTGTATCGTCGATTCGCCATTGACGGACCACGGGTAAACTTCCCTGTGCGTGGATCGTACACCTCAGTGGTGGCGTAATGAACGCGATCGGTGAAGTCGGCCCCGCCGATCACCAGCACTCGGCCATCGGTAAGACGAATTGCGTCGTGCTTGTGACGCGCGATCTCGAGATCGCCACCTGACTCGAAGCGGCCGGTTCCGGGTGTAAAGATCTCCGTCGAAACGTAGACGTTCACATTGGGACGTCGACCGCTGTGACCACCTACGATCAACACCCGCCCATCACGCAGCAATGTGGCGGTGTGACCCTCCCTTGGCGCGGTCATGGAGCCCACCGATTCAGAACGACCAGTCTTTGGATCGTAAATCTCCGCCGTGCGGAGAAATGTCCAACCTCGCCCGACTCCACCTGCAAACAGGACGCGACCGTCGGGCAGCAATGTCGCGGTGTGTCCGCTCCGCCCTTCAACCAGAGAGCCGGCGGTACGAAAACGTTTCGCCGACGGGTCGAACATCTCCAGCGAACTCAGATACTCGCCGTTGTAGCCGCCGGCAACGAGCACGCGACCCTCAGCGAGAAGGGTCGCGGTGTGACCGGCTCTCGCTTCAGTGAGGGTGCCGAGCTCGTGGACGCTGTTGTTGCCGGGCTCGAAGGACTCGACGCTCGCGATACCGCTGGCGCCTTCACCCATTCCGCCGATGACGAGCACGTCACCCGACAAAAGTGTCGTCGCCGTGTGGGCCGCGCGTGCCGTGCGCAGCGAGGCGACCTGACGAACCGTATATGACGCATTGCCGACTGCTGGCGCGGGTTGATCCTGGGGCGTTGGCTCGGGCTTCCGGTTCTGGTTACCGCAGCTCAGTGTGGACGTGAAGCCGAAGCTGATGATGCTGAGCAGGCCGATCGAATGCATTGCCGCCTCCGACGCGAGAACGCGAATCCGTTGTGTCGCACTTACGATGCCGGTCGCGTCCGAAACGTTTAAGCCGGAGTCTTATCTGTCGTTTCCGCTCAGCGCCTTCTCCTGGTAGCGATATCCACGCCCTTCGTATCCAACGACGATGACAGCCGGCGCCAGGATGAGAATGACGAGACACTTCGCCACATCGATGCCTGACTGCGCTGCAACTACACTGGCTGCGACGACGGCTGCAACTCCGGCCAGCAGCCACACATCAAATCGATTGAAACGACGAACCAGCCAGTAGTAAGTGGCGTAGTTCAACCCGATGTAAACGGCGACTGGTATGGCGACGCTGAGTACCGTGGCAAGCGCCCCGATCACCGCCTTGTGCTCGATGAAGTACGCCGCGACGTGCAGCCCGGCGCCGGTCGCTACGATCGCGGTCACGACCAGCATCTGGCCATACCCCCAGACGAAGGCGCGCTCGCGATGCCGTTCGAGAACCTCCGCCGCGGGAATCATGTAGTAAATCCACCACATGCCAAAGGTGAGCCCGATGCCGGCGATCCCGACCAGCGCTCCATCCAGACTCCAACCTTGCTGCTCGACCACCGCTGACAATGCGGCAACGGTGCCCACTACTCCTTCTCCCATGGCAATGAGCGCGAAAAGACTGTGGCGCTCGACGATGTGATGCGCGTGCCACGGCGTGCCTCCATCCTTGCGCTCGGCGAGAACTGGTCCAGCGAATTCAATGAGCAGGAGAAAAGCGCCGAAGGCGATGGAGCCCTCCGCTGAAAGCGGAGCGAAAATCAGTGCGACCCAGCCAGCCTGCGCGATCGAAATGGTAATCGCATAGGTGAGGCAACAGCGGCGCCGCGCCGGGTCCTGTTTCGCCGCGCGCAACCATTGTGACACGAGGGCAACGCGCATGATCACGTACCCCAGCACCATCACTGAATTGTCCAGGCGTTGACCGCGCTCGACGGAGGCGAACATGGGTCGCAAGCCGATCGCCAGGACCAGCACGCCAATCATCTGCACCATCGTGGTGACGCGGAAAAGCCAGTCGTCGGTGTCGTACGCCGACGAGAACCACGAGAAGTTGATCCACGCCCAGCAGATGGCGAAGCTCGCGAAACCAAACCCGACCGCCGCTGCCATGTAGCGTCCCTCGGCGAGCTCCGTAGCGAATTGCGACGCCGCGAAACTGAAGCACGTCGCAAAGGTCAGGTCGAAGAGCAGTTCGAGCGGAGTCGCGACGCGGTGCTCCTCGTGCGGATCGCGGCCGCCCATCTGCCGAAC
>DASUZC010000043.1:0-8470 GCA_036377095.1 Gemmatimonadaceae bacterium | reverse complement strand
GAACGAGCGTGTCCCGTCAATCGTCGCTGCTGTTTCCTCAATCGTGATCATCGGTTACGCCTGCGCCACGACGCCGACGACCAACACGAATCCTTCAGCTCCCACCACGGCCGCGAGTGCGCAGGCACCTGGCGGGCCGGGCGGATTCCGCGGACCGATGACGGACTCGGCGCGACGGGTGCGCGACAGCGTGACAGCCGCTCGTCGAGACAGCGGCGCCGCCGGGGTCCTTCGCTCGATTGCAGGTCGCGAAAATCAGCCCGCCGAGAGCGTCTTCAAGAACATCAAGATCTTCAAAGGCGTTCCTGCGGGACGGCTCGTCAACATCATGAACCAGGGCTTCGGCCGCTCACTGGGCGTCAGCTGCGGCTTCTGTCACGTCCCCGGCAAGTGGGACCTCGATGACAAGGAAGAGAAGAACTCCGCGCGACTGATGTTCGCGATGGTGCAGACCATCAATCGCGACTTTATATCTAAAGTGCCGGTCGACAGCGGCAGTCCACGACCGGCAGCTAACTGCTTCATGTGTCACCGCGGCAATCCGCGGCCGCTCGGTCCGGACGGTCCTCCTCCCGGCAACCGCCCAATAGGCGCTCCTCCGGGAGAATAGGATCGAGGGCCGAGGACCAACTGCATCGATCATCGCGGACTTATTGAGAACCGAGGACCTTTAGAAGCGAAGTGCACCGCTGAGCGCTTTCAGCAGCTAGCTGACCGCTTGGCGCTGCAGGCGACGGGACAGATTGCGGTGGAGTTCAGGAAACGCGAGTTGTAGATCAGATCGCGAACGAGATCTGTCACGTCTTCTTGCAGCGGACAGCTAACAGCGAGCTGCTGTCAGCGCCCAGCGGTGTAGTACGCCCTTGAAGTCCTCGATCCGCAATAAGTCCGCGATGATCGATGCCCTTGGTCCTCGGCCCTCAGTCATTCCTGCGCAGGGCTGCTAATCTCCGCCGCGAGCTTCCACTTTCCGTCAACGCGCTTCCAGACGTTGAGGAAGCTGCCGGACTGTTTCGTCGGTTTGCCTTTGACGTCGACTGTCTGGGAGAAGGTGCCGTAGTCCCACGCCATCGTACCATCGTCGGAGAAGTTCACTCCGTCACTTTGGAACGTGATGTCGCGCGCGTTGGCCTTGACCGCCTCGGTGTAGGATTTTCTCAGATCAGAGAGGCCCTTCGTGGTCTTGCCTGATCCAATCGAAACCGCGTCGTTGTCGTAGCAGCACATTACGGTGTCGACGTTCTTCGCCATCATCCCACGCACAAACATCGAATCGTTCGCGAGAATCTCCGCGCGGCCTGCGTTGCGGTCGAAGGACTTCCCGCTCGCAGTACTGGAAGCCGCCGTGGAGTCAGCCGTCGCCGGCGTACTCTTGTAACAAGCGAAAGCGGAGACAACGGTCAGCGCAAGAACCAACCCGCGTTTGCTTCGCATAGTTCCTCCCCCTCCCCTACGGCTGTAATCGAATCTCCCTCGCCCCAAACGGTCGGGCAAAACTCCCTTGTCCGCGCTGTGCCAACGCGTTCACGCGACCGACTGTCTGGCGAACGGTCTCCGTGATACGCTCCCACTGACCACCGACGATCCAGTCCGCCGGTGCCATCCAGCTTCCACCCACCGCGACCACGTTCTTCATCGCCAGGTACTGGGGGAAGGTCGCGCCGGTAACGCCGCCACTCGGGTTGAATTCCACGCCGTTGAACGGACCGTTCAGCAGCTCCAGATACTCCAGCCCTCCCAGCGTCGTAATCGGCCACAGTTTCATCAACCTGAGGCCCGTGTCCAGCACGGCTTCGATCTCGGAAGCAGTGGCAACGCCCGGGAACACCGGCATCTCCTGCTCGAGACAGTAGTCGACGACATCGCGCTTGAATCCGGGCGAGATCACGAATTCAGCGCCCGCGGCCTTTGCTTCCTTTGCCTGCGCGACATTGAGCACGGTGCCAACGCCGGCGAACATCTCCGGCTGCTCACCCTTTATCCGCCTTAGTGCTTCGAACGCTTTCTGCGTGCGCAGCGTTATCTCGGCGATCGGCAGGCCGCCGCTGAGCAGCGCGCCGGCCAACGGCAACGCGTTCTTCGGGTCTTCAATTACGATGACTGGAATGATCCGCCAGCGGCGGAGAGCCTCGTTGACCGACGTTTCGTGCACTTGCACCATCCCCCCGGTTTTCGACGTAAAACTCAGACCAGAAAGGTGCAACTTCTTGTTACAGATGAGTAGTAGCAGGAGTCAAGAAGTATCATGTCCGCAGCCTCCGCCAGCAGCGATCACACCATTCGTACCATCACCATGGATGGGCGGAAATACAACGTCATTCTGCGCATTGGCTACGACGGCGTCGAGTACGTCGGGCGGTTGCGCTTTACCGACACCGCCACACCCGATCTCAGTTTCCAGGATCACGGATCGATTCCCGGCGCCAGCATGCTCGAAGCCGTGCGCAAGGCGAAGGAATTCACGGTCAAGGAAATCGAGCAGCGCCTGCACCGCGCCCTTTCCGAGAAGCGTCGTTTCAACAAGCTTCGCGATGCGACGGACGACATGATCAACACGATCAAGTATCTCAATCGCCTGGCGATCGACATCAAGAAAGGCAGGCTCGATAACGATGGCGGAAAGCAGGAGCTCGAGCAGGTTCAGAATCAGCTCCTCGAGATCGTCAAGACGTTCCGTCATTATGCCGGCGTCGAAGATCACCCGCAGGCCAAGCGCACTCCTCGCAGCAGCAAGCGCAAATCGGCCACCTGACTATCGCGTAGCACAGTTTCCGCGCCGAATTGGTCCGGTTACAATTCGGCGTGACGAAACCGACCAAAGCGCGAGCATTCGCCGCGCTGGCAGCCGCCGGCTCTCTGTGGGGAACCGGCTTTATTTTTGGCAAATGGACGCTCGAAGAGCTGTCCGTCGGCCAGATGGTGCTCTACCGATTCGTGTTCGCGTCGATCGGATTTGCGCCAGCGGTCATACGCGGTTTGTCGCGTCGCGAAACCCGCATTCCCCGGCGGGATCTTCTGCTGATTTTCACGTGCGCGCTCATCGGCGTACCGATTCAGTTCCTCATCCAGTTCGCCGGTCTGGCGCGCACCACTGTCTCGCACGCCTCTCTAATGGTAGGGAATCTTCCCGTGCTGCTCGCGGCGGGATCTGCGTTGTTCGCCCACGAGCAAGTGACAGTCACTCGCTGGATCGCTCTTGTTGCATCTACCGTGGGCGCTGGACTGATTGCTCTGGGCGCATCCACCGGTGAGGCCGGCGCACAAGCGACACTACTTGGCGATCTTCTCGTCGCGGCTTCGCTCATCGCGGCGGTGGCGTGGATTCTCATCACTCAACGCCTGATGAAGAGCGGACGCTATACGTCGGTCGCCGCGAGCGCATACGTGATGACACTCGGCGCCGTGCTGTTGGCGATCTGGGTTGTTGCTACCGAAGGTCCGCCGCCGATACATCTCTCACTCAAGACCTGGGCGTCGGTCGCGGTGATGGGTCTGATGGCAACCACGGTCACCACCTACTTATGGAATTGGGGACTGTCTTCAGTCCCCGCTTCGCAGGCCGGTGTGTTCGTCAATCTCGAGCCGGTGGTTGGCGCCGTACTCGGCGTCATTCTCTTCAGCGACATCCTCGGACCTTTGGCACTGATCGGGGGCGCATTGGTGGTAGCTGCCGCTGTATTTGTCGCCTCCAGCGGCAACCCGGAGACCGTCGTGGCGGAGCATTCCGCCGCGGGATGAGCGACTACCGCTTCGGCTGATTTCTGCGCGACGGGATCACGCGCGGCGGCGTCGGTAATCCTTGCTCCCAGACGCCGGGCGTCGTAATCCGGGTGCCGCCTGCCTGCAGACTGCCGGCGAAAATCGTATATGGGTCAGCCGCTGATCCGTTGATGGTGTAGCCAATGTCGGCGATGGATCGAACCGTCATGATGCTGATTGGCATCAGTGGCCCGTTGGCGAAACCAGTCATCAATTCGGATCCGAACGCTGTCTCTCGCCAGTGCGAGTTGGCGGTGCCACTGCCGCCGGTGTTTTCGACCGGGACAGCAGTCTGACAGGTGTTGGTGCCGCCACTCAGATGACATCCGGCAATTCCACCGGCACCAGTGTAGGCTACCGACAGCGTGTTGAACCCCGACAGCAATCCCAGATCATTCCAGAAAACGCCGAAGCCGACGACGTGCAGCATCTCGTGGGTGATGACATCCTGCAGGATGCCGGTGTTGGTCAAACCGGCGAGGTCATCTGCATCGAATTCCATGACGCCGACGACCGTGCGCAGATCATTCTGATCGCGCAGAAAACATGGTCCGGCACGCGCGAGGATCCTTCCCGGACCGTCGATCGACTGAACCGATGCGTAAATGATTACGCCGGGAACCTGCTCGGCAAGTACGGGAACTCCGGTGACACCACAGGTGGCCGGATCAGCGCCCGTCGCATCAGCAGTGGGTAGGGCGCCCACCACAAATCCACGAATTCTCGCCGCGGCATTGGTGAACAGCGCCTGCTGCTCGGCCGTCATCGGCGGTCCCCACAAACGCACGTCGATCACGTAATCGGAAATCACCGACGCCGAGATAATCGTCGACTTCGCCCCGATGCTGGCGATGATCTGTTGCGGCAACGCTGACCTGCCGAGCGTGAAGATCGGCATCGTGATCGTGCCGTCGGCAGCTGCGGTCGCAGTGAACGTCGCGAGGGATCCACCGCCGGTAATCGGCGAAAAATTGGCGACCACGCCGTCAGCTTTGTTGCCGTACTGGTCGGCGGCCGAGAGGGTTACTGGCTGTGAGAGCGCTGTTCCAGCAAGCCCGCTCTGATTGTTACCAGTCACGACGTCGAACGATACGACTGGTCCCGCAGCCGCTGTTGCCGTGTAGGTAAGCGTTGCTGCGGAGGAGGTGAGAGTGAGCGTCTGCGTTCCCTTCACAATGCCGAGCGTCCAGGATGGAACTGTCGCCAGACCGGCGTTATCGGTGGTGACCTTGTCGACCGATGATCCGCCACCTGTAACTGTCACCGTGATGTCGGTGTTGGCGATCGCGTTGTCGAACGCGTCCTTGAGCGTCGCCGAGATGGGAGTTGCTACTGGCTGACCGACGGTGCCAGTCAAGTTCGCTGCGCCATTAGCGACCAGCTTCGCCGGCAGGCCCGGACTGGACGGGACGTTGACGCCGATCGGCGTAATCCCGCTGACGGAGACCTGAACTGTATTGATTCCCGGCACCTTACCCAACGTCCAAACGCCGATCGTTGTGGATGGTGTGGTGCTCTTCGCAGGCACGTTGGCGAGCGTACCACCGCCGGCTGTAACCGTGATGTTTACTTTTACGCCCGCCATCGCATTGCCATTCTGGTCCTTTACCACAAAGGCCGGCTCGACGGGCACCGGCAGTCCGGCGTAGAACGGCCCGGCCGGAGCCTGAACGAATTCGATCGAGGCAGGCGTGGCTTTGGGTCCGGACGAGTCTCCGCACCCGAGCAGCGCAATGGTGACGGTTGTGAGAAGGAGGTACCGCATTCGCAGGTAAACGTAAGTAGGCCGGGACCGCCAATACTCGACTGTGTCTCCGACCTGTCAAGGAATTTCGGCGAACTGCAGCGGACGACCGTTAACGGGCAAAAGAGATATGCTGAAACTTCCAACCCTTTTCGGGCATACGGTATCAAAAGGGTATTCCCCGGACCCGTTAACCCTTACGGACTGCACCCGTATGCTCTTCACCACGCCAGCTTTAGCGATCCTCGGTCTTGCGCTGAATCTTCAGACGACCGTTGCGCAGACCACAACTGTTGCCCGCACCGACGGCACTCAAACGGCGCCGCGGGTGATTCGTGCTCCGACAGACAGCGACGCTGTCGCGATGCGAGCCGAAGCCTCGCCGACGATTGATGGGAAGGATGACGACGCTGCCTGGCGTGCCGCGCCGCCGATAACTCAGTTCCAGGAATGGCGGCCGAACGAGGGCAAGCCAGCGCGTTTCAAGACAGAGGCGAAGATCGTTTACGACGCGGCGAACCTGTACGTTCTGGTGCGGGGTTTCGACCCCCACCCAGATAGTATCAAGAAGCTGCTCGAGCGACGTGACAGTTTTACCTCGTCCGACATGGTTTGGCTCTTCATCGACTCCTACCACGACAAGCGGACGGGATTTGAGTTCGGCGTCAACGCTGCCGGCGTGAAGACCGATGCCGCTATCTACGACGACGGCAATGAAGACTTCGCCTGGGACGGAGTCTGGGACGTCGCCACACGCGTAGACTCGCTCGGATGGATCGCCGAGTTCCGCATCCCACTCAGTCAGATGCGTTACAGCAGGAATCGCGAGCACACGTTCGGCATCATTATCGATCGCGACGTTTATCGATACAACGAGCGCTACAGTTGGCCGCTGCTGAGACAGTCGAAACCCGGCTTCGTTTCACAGTTCGGATCGCTTCACGGCATGGACGACCTCGAGACTCCGCGCCGCATGGAAGTGATGCCGTACGTCGTCACCAAGAGTGCGTCGACGATCACCAACAATGCATTCGATCAGAAGCAGAACATCGCGGCGGGCGGAGATCTCAAGTACAGGATCAGCTCGAACCTGACACTCGACGCAACGATCAATCCCGACTTCGGCCAGGTAGAGTCCGACCCTTCAGTACTCAATCTCTCCGCGTACGAAAGTTTCTTCGATGAGCGGCGTCCGTTCTTCGTCGCCGGCCGCGGCCTGTTCCGCGCCGACGTCAACTGCAGCGCCGTCAACTGCTGGGGCGAGAGCCTATACTATAGTAGACGTATCGGCCGCACTCCCGAGCTCGCCGGCGTCTACGGCGACACCGTTCCGCAGCAGCCGATCACCATCATCGGCGCGGGAAAACTGCTTGGAAGATTCCCGACAGGAACGACGATCGGTTTGCTCGAAGCAGCAACCCAGCGGGAGACTAGTCCGGGAGATACGACCTACTCACCGTCAACCAACTACGCTGTACTGCGTGCAACTCAGGACTTCCGCGGCGGCAGCAGCGGCATCGGTACGATGATTACGGCTGTGAATCGCAGTCTCGATCAATGGTCTTCGCCGTACCTCGCGTCCAGCGCTTACGTCGGATCGCTCGATTTCCGTCATCGCTTCTTCAAGAACAATTACGAGATTACCGGCACCTTCGATAAGAGTCTCGTGCGCGGATCTCAGGCAGTGATCTCGGCGTTGCAGACCAACGGCGTGCACCAGTTCCAGCGTCCGGACGCCGACCTGGGGCTCGACAACAACCGCACATCGCTGGGCGGCGACGCCGAGGAGCTGAGCGTCGGCAAGATTGGCGGACAGCACCTGATGTTCAATTCAGCGTACTCGCGCCGGTCACCGGGCTTCGAGGTCAACGACCTGGGTTACCTGCGCCGCGCAGATCAGGTGTCGTGGAGCACCTGGGCGGGATTCTTCGACCGCAAGACGCGCTATTTCTACAACCGCTTCCAGTTGAACAACAACTGGTGGCAGTGGTGGACGGCTGACGGCCTGCCGCTCGAGCGCGCCTACAATTACAACACGCACATCACCTTCAAGAACTACTGGGGATTCCACCAGGGCGGAACGATCGGTCAGCTCGGCAAGACCTACGACGATCGACAGCTTCGCGGCGGTCCGGCCGTGCGGCAGGACATGTACATCGCACCGTGGTTGTTCATTAACGGCGATGATCGAAAGGCGTGGGTTCCTCAATTGAGCTTCAATTATTTCGAGAGCTCGGATAAGCGGAACTGGTCGACTAACATCAGCCCAGAGATCGACTTCAAGATGGCCGGCCGATTCAGCTCGGCGATCTCGATGAACCTGTCGCACAACGTCTCGGACAACCAGTTCTACGGCAAGTTCACCGATGCGACCAGCGTGTTGCACTACACGATCGCCCACCTCGATCAAACGACGACGTCGCTGACGGCTCGCCTCAACTACACTTTCACGCCCGACCTGTCGCTGCAGACCTACCTGTCGCCGTTCGTCTCGAAGGGCACGTACAGCAACGTTCGCCAGGTGTCGTCGACGCCGCGGGCGGACAATTACGAGGATCGTTACGCGCCGTACGACGATCCATCGGTGACGAGCGATCCAGGCGGCTTCAACTTCAAGGCGCTGCAATCGAACGTCGTAATGCGCTGGGAGTACAAGCCGGGCTCGACGCTGTTCGTGGTATGGAACCAGGGTCGTCAGGGCTACAACAACATCGAAGGAGATAAGGCCTTCGGCGGCGACATGCGGGATCTTTTCCGCCTGCATCCGGCTAATACATTCCTGGTGAAAGTCTCGTATTGGCTGAACAAATAACCGACAACTCAATGCCTTCTTCCACATTCGCGCCCGACCGGGCTTCCGGTCGGGTTGCGCGTGTTTTGTCACACGCGCTCCCCGTTTTCGCAGTCGTCACGCTGTTTGCGGGTTGTAGCCCCTCTGTTACGACTACCACGACGACAACCTCTCCC
>DASUZC010000042.1:0-8910 GCA_036377095.1 Gemmatimonadaceae bacterium | reverse complement strand
CACCCGGAGGAGCGAAATAAGTGACAACATTCTCCGCCTTCGCTGTCGTCTCGTTTCGCGCAATGTGCGGGTGCTCACCGACGTCGAGATACCCCTGTCCTGCGGTGCGAACTATTGGCGTGCAGGTTGGATCGTCGGATTTGTAAAACGTCATCGTACCGGAAACCACCTGAATGAAGACCGGACCTGGATGAGTGTGCCACCCACTCTGGCCTCCCGGTTGGAACGTGATGCTCTGAACGGCGATATCGAACGCCGGCTTCGACTTGATCTCTACGTGCCAGTCGCCCGTTATCCGCTTCACCTTGAAGTTCTGATCGTCGGGATCGCTGAACGTCGCGCGTCCGAGCAGGGTTGGCGTCGTGCCGGACCCCATTGTGAAGTGCGGGTCGAGGCTCGTCGCATCATGCGTCCCCGTGACAACGGGGTTCGAGTCACCCCGGCAAGCGATGAGAGCGATGGCGAGCGCGTTTGCAGCCACGCGACTGCCGTGAAAACTGCCCATAGTACCTCCTCATTGGATGTGAGCGTTGTCACCCGACTCACCCGTGCGGTATGTTGGGGCCGGCGATAAGGCGGGAGTCGGGGAGCTTGAGTTCTTCATCCGGGGTAACGGGAAACGCGTCCGAAACAGGACATCCGATGTCGGCGGAATCGCTCGACCTGGCCGTTTCCCGCGCCTATCAGGAGCTGCGCGCCATCGCGCATCGCCGGCTGGCTGGTCTCATTCCTGGTGGAACGCTGTCGACAACGGGCCTCGTCAATGAGACGTATCTCAAGCTGGTCGACAACGCGTCGGCGGAAGGGATCGATCCGGCGCATTTGCTCGCGCTCGCTTCACTGGCGATGCGCCACGTCCTCGTCGATCGCGCGCGCGAACGTGCGGCACTCAAGCGCGGCGGTGCGCTGCTTCACGTAACGCTCGACGAAGAAAACGTAAGCGTCGACGCTCAGGCTGAGCTGCTGATCAATCTTGACGAAGCGCTCGAACGCCTCGCCGCTTTCGAACCCCGGCTCGGGCGCGTGGTTGACTGCCGATTCTTCGGTGGTCTCACCGAAGAGGAGACGGCTCAAGCTCTCGGCGTCACTGTGCGTACCGTGCGACGCGACTGGGTAAAGGCGCGGGTTCTGTTGCGCCGCGCGCTCGAGTCTTGAACGCCGTCGCGTCGCCTCGCGATCGCCGCGAACAGCCATGACTGAACCTGAAAGAGATCAGCGCTGGTCGCGCCTGACATCGCTGATCGACAAGCTGCTCGACGCGGCGCCCGATCGCCGACGAGCGGTGGTCGAGGAGCTAAGCGGGGGCGATCCGGCCGAGCGATCACAGCTCGATGCGTTGCTCGCCGAGTGTGAGCAGGAGCCGGAATTCTTCAGTGTCTCGGCGGGCGAGCGCTTCGCGGCGCTATTCGCCGACGCGCGAAGCTATCCGCGAGCGCTTGCGGACCGATATGTCGAAACGCGAACGCTCGGGCTCGGCGGAATGGGGACCGTGTTTCTTGCGCGCGACGTCAAACACAACCGTGACGTGGCAGTGAAAGTGATGCTTCCCGTCGTCGCCAACACTGTCGCTGCCGATCGTTTCCTGCGTGAGATCGAGCTGGTCGCTCAGCTCAATCATCCGCACATCGTTCCACTGTACGATTCGGGCAACGCCGACGACGCACTCTATTACGTGATGCCGTACGAGCCGGGATTGTCGTTGCGGCAACGACTGATGGGCGATCGCAAGCTGCCTGTCGACGAGGTTGTGCTGATCCTGCGCGACGTCTGCGATGCGCTGGCGTACGCACACGCGCGCGGAATCGTTCATCGCGACATAAAGCCGGACAACGTGCTTCTGTCGGAACGCCATGCCATGGTTACCGATTTTGGCGTCGCCAAAGCTCTACGCGATGCCGCCCCGCATGATTCCGGCGCTGCCTTGGGTACGCCGATTTACTCGGCGCCCGAGCAGATGAAGGGCGATCCGGCAGCGGATCATCTCGTGGACATCTACGCCGTTGGCGTACTGGGGTACGAGCTGCTGACGGGAAGCCCGCCGTTCATTGGTGGATCGCCTCGAAACAATATCATTGCCAAGCTGAGGGAACCGCCGGTGGACGTCACTGTTCATCGCCGCGACGTACCACCCGCCCTCGCCGAGATCGTGATGCGATGTTTGCAGACCGTGCCAGCTGAGCGTTGGCAGAGTGCGGGCGAGATTCTAGAGAATCTCGAATCGCTCGCGGCGAATCGACGCGCGACGAAAGCTGAATCGCGGAGATGGCGTTGGCGCGTTGCCGCGGCTGCCATTGCAGTTGTAGGACTCGGTATCGTTGCACTGGTTGCTCGCCGCGGACTGCAAGAAAATCCATGGCTCGATCGCTGGTCGAAGATGCGCATCGAGCGTGTTACTGATTTCTCCGGCTCTGAGGTAGACGCTGCGATCTCGAGAAGTGGCGAACTGGTCGCATTCCTGGCCGATCGCGACAGCGTGTTTGACGCGCTCGTCAGTCGTAAGGGCAGCGGCTCGTTCACGAATCTGACTAATGGTCGATTCGGTCAGCTCTTTAACGAAGACGTGCGCAACCTCGGGTTTACACCCGATGCCAGTCATGTCTGGATCCGCGTCGCCGATCTAAACTCGCCGGCGAGCGTGTGGTGGCTGCCGACGACGGGAGGCGCCCCGCAACGATTCCTTCCGACAGCAGTGATGGTCGCCTGGTCGCCGGACGGAACGCGACTGGCCTACCATGAGACTACGCCGGGCGATCCGATCTTCGTCGCCAACGCCGATGGGCAAAACGCACGTCGAATTTCCATTGGACCAGCGGGGACACATTCGCACTATCTGAGCTGGTCTCCCAACGGCCAATTCATCTACTACTCTCACGGTTTGCCACCGGACGAGATGGACATTTGGCGGATTCCGTCCGCGGGAGGCACGCCGGAGCGGATCACGTCGCACAGCTCACGTGTTGGGTATCCCGTGCTGCTCGACGATCGAACGCTGGTCTATACGGCGACCGCCGACGATGGCACGGGCCCATGGTTGTACATGATGGATCTGAAGGATCGTGTTCCAAGGCGACTGAGCTCTGGGGTCGAACGCTTTATCTCAATTGCGGCGAGCAATGAAAGCGCCGGCCAGCCTCGGCGTCTCGTTGCGACGGTGTCGAATCCGAGTGTGGAGCTGTGGACGATACCGTTGACGACCGGAATCACTGGTGAAGAAACGGCGTCGCATCTCTCGCTGCCCACCGCGCGATCGGCGGCGCCGCGATTCGCGCGCGACTCGTCGCTGTTGTACCTGGCATCGCTGAGCGGGGCAGACGCTTTATGGCGACTTGCCGGCGGCGCAGCAAGAGAAGTTTGGAAGCCTGCCGACGGAACAGTCGTCAGTGCCGCTGCGACGTCGCCGGATGGGGGAAAGATTTGCTTCGTCGTGCGGCGTGAGCGGCGGTCAACGCTGCGTTGCACGCTGGCGGACGGCAGTGGCGCCGCAGTGGTGGCTCAATCGCTCGATGTGCGGGGTGCGCCGTCGTGGTCACCCGACGGGAAGTGGATTGCTGTCGCAGCGAACGACAGCGGGACGGTGCGCATTTTCAAGGTTCACGCGGATGGCGGAGCGCCGATGCGACTGATGGATTCCGTGTCGTCTAATCCCGTCTGGTCGCCTGACGGGAGGTTCATACTCTATTCCGGAACGCAGCGCGGAAGGAGCGTTCCTGTAACCGCCATAACTCCGGACGGGAAACCGTTCGCCCTTCCATTCGCTCCTCTTGTCGTCGACCGTCTGGGCGACAGCTATCGATTCCATCCAGACGGCAAGAGCGTCGTGGTCAAGCTTGGCGGATTCCGACGCCAGGATTTCTGGTTGTTCGACCTCGCGACGGGCAAACGGCGCCAGCTCACTCGACTTCGTCCGGGGCAGTCGCTCCATCGGTTCGACATTTCGCCTGATGGCAAGCAAATCGTGTTCGAGCGGGTTCGGGAAAACTCCGACGTGGCGCTGATCGAGGTGCCGGATCGGTAAGGCATGGTTGCTGCTGGACGAATGACATACTTGGAGCTCCCATGAAAAACTCCCTCCGGATCGCCGCCTTTCTTGCCGCTACCCTCCTCACGTCCGCGCTTCCGCTGCGCGGAGATCACGGAGCCGCGACGATCGTGGTGCGAATGATCGGGGACGAGAAAGGTTACCGTTTCGTACCGGCGTCCATTACGGCGCACGTCGGGGATGTCGTGCGATTCGTCAACGTCTCCGGCGGTCCGCACAACGTTGCTTTCCGGGAGGACGGCATCCCGGCTGGAGCGGAGGCAGCGCTGCAGAAGAACATGGGTCAGACGATTGGACCGCTGAGCGGTGCGCTGATCATCGAACCCAACGAGAGCTACACAGTCTCACTCGCCGGGCTGCGCGCGGGGACCTACAAGTACTACTGCGTCCCGCATCAGGCGATGAACATGAGCGGGCGCATCAGAGTACGGGCGCGATGAATCTGCAAGCTGAGCCGGATAATCAGCGCGGCTCAGCTTGGCAGACGTTGCACTTCAGGTAATTTGCGACAGCGGCTTACGTTATTTCATTGGCGGGAACTCGCCGCCAACTCGCCGTCGATTAACTCCATCCAATTACCAACTTCCTGGGCGGGGTGCGCCCCGCGCAGAATAGGAGTCTTGAGCAATGGCAATCTTCAAAGAGCAAACCGTTCCGCGTAAGGATCCCACTCTGATGCCTGCGGAATCTTCGCCGCGAAAGGATACCGATTCGTTTTCGAATCCATTGCCGAGTTATGAGCCGGCGGTGCGGCCGAGGTCGAGAGAGGGGAAGGAGACAGTGATCGCCGCCGGTCTCACCATCGACGGCAAAATCGAGGGCTCCGGCCACGTGCGCATGGCTGGCCGCTTCAAGGGTGATGTGAACGTCGATGGCGATCTGACCATCGAGCCCGGCGCCAAGATCATAGGATCTGTGCGCGCCGACACGGTCACCATTGCCGGTGATCTCGAAGGAAACATCGACGGCGCGTCGCGCGTCGAGCTGCTCGCGACCGGCATTCTCAACGGAGATCTCAAGGCCGGTTCTCTCACCGTTGCCAGCGGTTCCCGCATGCGCGGCAACGTTTCGTTCGGTTGGGATGAAGCCGCATCTCCGCCGCCGAGACTAAGAGTGGAGAGCGACAGCGCATCGTGAGTACGCCGAGCGTGAGCTCGCCGGGAAAGTCGCGCCTTTGTCCGCACTGTAAGGCGACGATTCTGCAGAGCGCAACGATCTGTCCCGCTTGCGATCACAGTCTGAGATTCGACTCCCAACGGAAGCGGAGAGCGCCACCGAGCTTCTCTCCGCTCCGTGTGGAGGGGACGATCAAGCATCCCGCCGCCGGCGAGCCCTGGGAGTATTCGATCGTGCTGTCGATACTCGGCGCCGAGGGTCAGGAGATCACGCGCCAGATCATGAGTGTCGGCGCGCTGAACCCGGAGGAGCAGCGGACGTTCAAGCTGGCGGTGGAAGTGTTTACGCCGTCCGGCGAGCAGGCATCGAAGGAGAGCTAGCGGGGGCGGGTAGCGGGAAGCGGGAAGCGGGTCGCAACCACTTGCCGAACCAGGTGCATTGTGCAAACGTAGCGGACAAGTATGACTAAGCACCTAATCGGCCCGCGACCCATCTCCACGCCGGCAGATCTCAGGTCGTCGCGCGACGGCGCCCGTGCGCTCCCCGACGACCTGCTGCGTGCGGCGTCGCTCAGACTGGGAGTGATGTCGCTCCTCTTTGCTGCGCTCTGGTTCCTTGGCACAGCGACCGGTCACGTCGCCGGCCGCGCCCTTTTTCCCGACAAGAATTGGTTGATGCCGGATGTCACTGATGGCATCGCCACGATCAGCATCGTCGTCTCACTCGCGCTCTACCGGTACACAAGAAGCACACACAGAAATCCACAGTTCGTGCTCGACCTCGGACTGTGGTACCTGGGGTACACCGCGCTCGCGCTCGGCCTGATGTTCCACATCGGTGGACCTCCGCCGAACTACCATATTCAGCCCGAGATCTCGTGGATTGGTGCAGTCGTGCTGATGTACGCCGCGATCATACCTACCGCGCCGAGAAAAATGCTGATCGCCGGACTGATCGCCGTTTCCATGAATCCACTGAGCATGCTGATTCTCGGAAGGGTGCCAGGCGGCTGGAGCTTCGGATCTCCCTGGCTCGTGCTGGTAATGCACCACCCCGATTTTCTGCTCGTCGGCGCCGCCGTCGTCATCTCCCACGTCGTGACGAAGCTCGGCCAGCAAGTCACCAAAGCGCGCGAGCTTGGTAGCTATCAACTCGGCGAGCTGCTCGGTCGCGGCGGCATGGGCGAGGTATACAAGGCAACTCACCGGATGCTGGCGCGGCCGGCCGCGATCAAACTGATACGTCCCGAGATGCTTGGCGCAGTCGATGACGAAGCTGCAAAACTGGCGGTCACGCGATTCAAACGCGAAGCGGAAGCCGCCGCGAATCTGAGGTCGCAGCACACCGTCGAGCTCTATGACTTCGGCGTCAGCGCGGACGGCACGCTTTATCTGGTGATGGAGTATCTCGAGGGCATGGATCTCGAGAGTCTCGTCAGAGGCCGCGGCCCACTATCGACCGGACGAATCATTCACATTCTTCGTCAGGTCTGCGAGTCGCTTATCGAAGCACACGCAATTGGATTGGTGCATCGCGATATCAAGCCAGCGAATATCCACGTTGGTAGAGTCGGCTTGCATCACGACTTTGTGAAGGTGCTCGACTTCGGGTTGGTGAAAGAAGTATCGAGCGTTAAGCTTGGTGACTCGATGTCGACCGTTCCGGGGCAGATGGCGCTCGGCACGCCCGGCTACATGGCGCCGGAAATGGCACTCGG
Organism: Gemmatimonadaceae bacterium; assembly: GCA_036377095.1. GTDB lineage: Bacteria > Gemmatimonadota > Gemmatimonadetes > Gemmatimonadales > Gemmatimonadaceae > UBA4720. The sequence goes on along the minus strand of DASUZC010000042.1, from coordinate 2,038 downwards.
CGACCGAGTCGATGGTCGCGCGGATATTTACGCGCTTGGCTGCGTCGCGTACTTCCTCGTCACCGGGCAGATCGTGTTCGAGGCAGAGACGGCGTTCCAAATGATCGCGAAGCACCTGCAATCAGCGCCGACTCCGCCGTCACAGCGGACGACGAAACCCGTGTCGCCGGAATTGGAGCGTCTGATTCTGAAGTGTCTTGCCAAGGAACCAATCGAGCGCCCTCAGACCGCGGCCCAACTCGCGCAAGCTCTCGAGTTCATCCCCGCCGATCCATGGGGCGAGGACCAGGCGCGGAAGTGGTGGGAGAACAACGCGCCGCCTTCGGTTCCTGCGGCTGTCGCTGTATTGCCTGAGATGTCGCGCGATGCCGTGCCGCAGTAAACGCTGAGCCTGTAGCTCGCTCCGTTACTTCAACGGATTGGGTAGGAGCCTGGGCCGAGTTGTGACGCCTTGAATCAGAATGCCACCAGAGGCGTCCGGTTCTCCGATTACCGTCGCCCAGCAGTATGCGACGCCCTCCAGGTCGAGGCCGCAGGCAGTGTCACCGACCGTGACTTCGGAGAATTTGATTCCGCCGCTTACTGGGGTCGGCGTGGGATGACCTCGGCCATCGTAACTTCCGATCCCAAGCTCGCCGCTGGTGTTAGCGCCCCAACAAAACGCGTCGCCTCCCTCTGCTATCGCGCACGCTGATCGGGTGCCGGCGACGACTTGGGTGAAGCGGTGATTCCCTACGACTTTCACGGGAACTGCGCTTCCGCCGAGCGCACCGTTGCCGAGCACTCCGAGTGCGGAGAGGCCGTCGTACCAGGGGAGCGGTAAAGCGCCCCAGCACCATGCTTCGGCTGCGGTCGATATGGCGCATGTGAAAGTATTTCCCGCGGATATCGACACGAAACCCACCTCGCCTGAGACTGCGCGTGGTGTCAGCCAGCCACATGGGACGGTGTCGCACGCGTTGCCACCTTCTCCGTAACTCGATGCGCCCCAGCAATAGGCTTTGTCGTCGACGCCGATCGCGCAGGTCTGGAGATTCCCCGCACTCACTGATTTGAACGGAACGCTTGCGGATACTTGTGTCGGTACCGAGCGCCGTTCCTCCGTTCCATCTCCCAGTGGGCCGGACTGGTTGAGGCCCCAACAAAATGCTTCGCCCGCCGGCGTGAGTGCGCACACGTGCTCGAAGCCGACGGAGATTTGAGAGAAGACGTGATCACCGGCGACAGCGACGGGCGAAGCCGAGCTCTTTTCGCTTCCGTTTCCCAGTGCACCGTAGAATCCGGCTCCCCAACAGTATGCGCGACCGGCGACAGTCAGGCCGCACGAAATCGCGCCCCCTACCCTGACCGTTGTAAAGCTAAGATCGGTTGCTACTGGTACGGGTCGGACACTCGCCCTCACAGAATCGGTGGCACCAAGCGCACCGCTCGGATTCAGTCCCCAGCAGTATGCCGATCCGTCGACTGTTACTCCGCACGAGTGGTAGACGCCGGCCGAGACCGTTAGCCAGTGCTGGCGATCGCTCGTTGCCGGCGCGGTCGAATCACCGCAGGCGCATAGCGAACCGAAGGCAAGGAAGACGAAGTATCTGCACTTCATCATCTCAAGCGCGGAGCAACTGCTGTACCGCCCGATCAGCCTCGCGAATCGAGCTACTCCGGGAAAGGTTATGAGGTTTCCGCTGGACTCTTCGCTTGTGCTCCTCGTTTGCCTGAAGTTTCGAGTATGACTGCGGCAAGTATCACGTTGATTAGCGCGATGCTGCCAAGCGTGAGCGCACCCGCATTGGGCTCCGTCTGAGGGAACGTAAGGGCGAACAGAGACGCCGCGCTCGTACGCAACCCTGAAGCATCCTGCACGATGTTGGTGGCGACGTGGAACCCCAGGGCGAGCGGAACGCTCCGCCACCGCGCGAAAATCGCGGCGAAGATCAAACCAGAGCTGAAAACGCCGGCGAGAACGCTGAGCCACGCGATACCGGCCTGCAAGTGCAGCAGCGCGAATAGAGACGTCGTGCTCAGCGCCGCGACATACGGA
>DASUZC010000041.1:0-3548 GCA_036377095.1 Gemmatimonadaceae bacterium | reverse complement strand
CGAAGCCGGCGGCAACATCGTTTTCGCCGGACCGTTATCCCGCATCAGTGAAAGTCCACTCACCGGCCAGTACGTAACGGGTGTGCGCTCCATTCCCCTCCCCGAGCAGCGCCGGCGCCTCGGCCCGCGCTGGATCACCCTCAGCGGCGCACGCGAGCACAATCTCAAGAACGTCGAGATACGGATTCCGCTCGGCGCGCTGACGGTCGTGTCCGGAGTGTCCGGCTCGGGAAAGAGTACGCTCGTGCACGATGTGCTCTACCGTGCGCTGGAAACCCATCTCGTTGGCGAGCACACCGCGAAGCTGCACCTCGGCGAGCGCGTCGGAGAGTATGACTCTATTACGGGGTTCGATGCTCTGGAGGATGTAGTCCTCATCGATCAGAGTCCGATCGGCAAATCGCCGCGCTCCAATCCGGTGACGTACGTCAAAGCATTCGATGAGATCAGAAATATCTTCGCGGATACGCCGCTAGCCCGGCAACGGAAGTACACGGCCGGCACGTTCAGCTTCAATGTGAGCGGCGGACGATGCGAAAAGTGCGAGGGCGCCGGCGCGCTCGAAGTCGAGATGGTGTTCATGGCCGATGTCTACGTGCCGTGCGAAGAATGCGGTGGCAAGCGTTATAAGCCCGAGGTTCTCGACGTCACCGTCAAAGGCAGGAGCATCTATGACGTGCTCAACCTGACCGTCGATCAGGCGATTCGCTTTTTCCCGCGAGAAGAAAAACTCGGCCAGGCGCTGTGGCAGTTGCAGCAAGTTGGACTTGGTTATCTGCGACTCGGACAACCTGCGACGACTCTCTCAGGTGGAGAAGCGCAGCGGATCAAGATTGCCCGCGAGCTGACGCTGGCCGGCAAGAAAGCCGGCAGGAAGATGTACGTGCTCGACGAACCGACAACCGGACTTCACCTGGAAGACATTCGCAAGCTGGCGAAAGTGTTCGATCGCCTGCTCGAGCAGGGGCACACGCTGGTTTTGATCGAGCACAATCTGGACGTCATCAAGCTCGCCGACTGGATCATCGATCTCGGGCCGGAAGGCGGGGACGCGGGCGGCGAAGTTGTCGCGATGGGCCGGCCGGACGACGTCGTTAAAGTCGAAGAGTCGCATACCGGTCGCTGGCTCAAGCCGTTGCTCGAGCCACGCAAAACATCACCGTCGATCTCCCGGATTGCTTTCGACCGCACTGCTGATAGTGGGTCGAGGCAGCTCGCTCTCTAGATCAACGCCTTTCCTGGGCCAGGCGCGAGACTTTTGTAGTGAGCGCCCGCGGCGAAAACCGGTTTGCCTGCGCTACAATTTTGTTCTTGATCCCTGGAACGGCGACGCGTTTTCCCTGCATCATCGACTGAACACCGAATTCGGCAACATCGGCGGCGTCGGCAATGCCAAATAGCGTGAACAGCCGCGAATTGCCCACGTGTGCTGTCGACGCGAAGTCGCTGCGCGTGGGACCCGGACAAAGCGCAGTCACGGTCACTCCGCTGTCACGCAGCTCCTCGGCGAGTGCCTCCGAAAAACTCAGCACGTACGCTTTGCTTGCGTAGTAGACAGCCATCAGCGGCCCAGGCTGGAAAGCAGCGGTGGACGCGAGGTTGAGAATGTGTCCCGATTTCCGCTTGATCATCGGCGGCAAAAACAATTTCGTGAGATGTGTGAGGGCGGCGATGTTGACCTGAATCATCTCCAGCTCACGCGTCAGCTCGGTCTCGGCAAACTCGCCGCCCAATCCGAACCCGGCATTGTTGACGAGAATCTCGATCGGGATGTTCTCGTTGGCCAGAAAATCGAAGATCGACTCCGGTGCATCGCTGCGACGCAGGTCGGCGGCAAATACGTGGACCTTGACGTCGTACTGACCCTCGAGCCGGCCGGCAGCCGCTTCGAGCGTATCACGCTTTCTGGCGACGAGCGTGATATCGAATCCGGTGCGCGCGAGGACTTTTGCCAGCTCCAGACCAATTCCGCCGGAGCCGCCAGTGACGAGCGCGGTTCGTCGGGAGGTGCCGTTCCGCTTTGAGTGCATGGGGGTAGAATGGACGGAATCAGTCGAGAATCATAGGGGTCGCGCTGACTTCGCTCCGTTGATTCGAGGGGTGAGACCGGCTAATTTGCATAGCTATTCCCGAGTAGCTCAGGTGGTAGAGCAGGTGACTGTTAATCACCGGGTCGGGGGTTCGAGTCCCTCCTCGGGAGCTGTTATAAGACTCGCTGTCGCATCGATTAATAGAAACGGGCACTTCCGAAAAGGAGTGCCCGTTTTGCTTTCCGCCAATTCCCGCCTGGACAACTTTTTGTCGATACAGTCAAAAATAGCTCACGCATCCGCTACCTTCTCACTCGGACCCGCGCCATCTGCATCCTCGACCGGATCTGCACCTACGAGTGCGCGCTTCACTTCGGCGTCGCCGGCTCGAGCCGCCCACAGGCGAAAGGTTTCCTGGGGCTCGCGCTCGCGCTGGTATACCATGAAGAGGCGCGTGAGCGCGTCCGCAACGCCATACTCGGGTGCTCGATAGCCAATGCGATGTGCGATCGCGCTGGTCGAGCCCACACCGCCGCCGATGAAAAAATCGAATCCCTCGACTTGAGCGCCGTTGACGTTGAGCAGTACACCCTGGAGTCCTACGTCGGCGATCCAATGCTGGCCGCACGAGTTTGGACAACCGGACAAATGGATCTTGATGTTCTCGCCAAACCCGGGAACACGGTCTTCGAGCTCGTGCGCGAGCTTGATGCTCAAGAGTTTTGTCTCGGTAATTGCCAGCTTGCAGAACTCACGGCCGGTGCACGATAGAGTTCCACGCTGGAAGGGGGAGCCGCCGAGCGGGACTCCGACATCGTCAGCTGCAGCGACGAACGCCGGCACGCTCGCTTCAGGAATGTTCAGGACGAGAATATTCTGCATCACCGTGGTACGCAGAGTTCCGTCCCCGAATCGGTCGGCCAACGCGGCTACGCGACGCAGCTGCTCTGGACTGATCCGACCGGATCCGACCGAGAAACCGGCATAGTACATCCCCTTCTGCTGCTGCGCGTTGATGCCGACATGATCCCGGTAGCTTCCGTTGGGCGGAATCTCGGGCGCCGGTGGATCCAGCTTGTAGCCAATCCGCCGCTCGATCTCCGTCAGAAACCGCTCGGTGGTCCACCCGTGATTGAGTAACAAGAACTTCATCCGCGCCTTTGCGCGATTCACGCGAAGCTCGTCCGACTCGCGGAAAATCGCGGTGATCGCTGCCACGACGTCCAGGAGCTGATCCTGTTTTACGAAGGCAGGAATCAGCTCGGCCAGGTGTGGGCGAGTAGAGAGTCCCCCGCCCACGCGCACGTGGAATCCGATCTCCCCCGACTCGGAACGCGCGGCGGTCGCCCCGATGTCGTTGATCTCCGGGTACGAGCACCAATGGCCGCAACCAGTGATCGTAATCTTGAATTTCCGCGGCAAATTCGCGTAATCGGGGTTGCCGTTCAGAAATCGATCGACCGAGAGCGCAAAGGGAGACGCGTCCATAACTTCGTTCGCGTCGACTCCGGCAAGGGG
>DASUZC010000040.1:0-18543 GCA_036377095.1 Gemmatimonadaceae bacterium | reverse complement strand
TCGGGGCGACCGGTGACGGTGCACGCGACGACGCCCGAAGGAATGCGCCGAGGAATTCTCGCCGGTGTCGCTACCATAGAACATGGAGACAACGGCACGCCGGAGGTGTTCAGGATGATGGCGCAGCGCGGGGTCTGTTTCGTCCCGACACTCGCCGCCGGCGATGCGGTTCTCCAGTACCGCGGCTGGCGGAAAGGCGTCGATCCTGATCCGCCAGCCATCATCGAGAAGAAGAAAAGCTTCAAGGCCGCGCTCGACGCCGGCGTGACGATATGCAACGGCAGCGACGTCGGCGTATTCACTCACGGTGACAACGCCAGAGAGCTCGAGATGCTGGTCGCTTACGGAATGACGCCCATCGCCGCCCTCCGCTCGGCGACTTCGATCGACGCAACGATGCTGCACATGGGCGACCAGCTCGGGCAGGTGAAGGAAGGCTACCTCGCCGATCTCATCGCGGTGAACGGTGATCCCACTCGAGATATCTCCGTGGTTCGCAAGGTGCAACTGGTGATGAAGGACGGGACGATCTACAAGCAATGATGCACCGTTTCCCGCTACCCGTACCCGTTTCCCGTTTCCCGCTTCCCGTTTCCCGTTTCCCCGCTTCCCGCTTCATGACCAAATCTTTCAACAGACTGTTTCTCCTCTGCACCGCGCTCGCCTCGACCGCCGCCGCGCAAACGCCGTCCACCCCTTCGCGAAGTGAACTCGCTCGCTGGTCGCGGGAAGCATCCAACGTCACGATCACGCGAGACGACTGGGGAATTCCACACATCTTGGGAAAGACGGACACCGATGCGGTTTTCGGTCTCCTCTACGCTCAGGCGGAAGACGACTTCAATCGCGTCGAGACCAATTACTTCAACGCTCTCGGAAGGGCTGCCGAGACGGAGGGCGAAGGCGCGATTTATCGCGACTTGAGGATGCGGCTGATCAACAATCCGGATTCACTGAAGCTGATTTATTCGCGCAGCCCGCGTTGGCTTCAATCGGTGATGAACGCTTGGGCTGACGGATTGAACTACTACCTCTACAAACATCCGGACGTGAAGCCAAAGGTCATCGCGCGCTTCGAGCCGTGGATGCCGCTCGCGTTCAGTGACGGAAGCATCGGCCCCGACATCGAGACGGTAAACCTGACCCAGCTCGCCGCGTTCTACGGAACGCGATCCCGGACCTTATCCCTCTTCCCGCTTCCCTCTTCCCTCTTCCCTACCGCCAACCCTGACCGCGGCTCCAATGGTGCCGCAATCGCACCCTCCAACACGCTCTCGCATCACGCACTGCTTCTAATCAATCCGCACACGTCGTTCTTCTTTCGTGCTGAAGTGCAGCTAACGAGTAAGCAGGGCTTGAATGCGTATGGCGCGGTGACCTGGGGACAATTCTTCGTCTATCAGGGCTTCAACGATCGCGCCGGCTGGATGCACACATCCACCGGCGCTGACAACATCGACGAATATCTCGAGACCGTGACCAGGCGCGGCGACCACTTTGTGTATCGCTATGGCGCCGACGAGCAGGCGGTGATCGAGGAGAAGGCTGTCGTTCGCTACCGGGCTCCACAGGGAATGGCGCTGAAGAATTTCACGATCCTGCGCACTCATCACGGACCGATCGTGCGCGAGCTGAACGGCAAATGGGTGAGCGTGCGATTGATGCAGAAGCCGATGGATGCGCTGATCCAATCATTCACGCGAATGAAAGCGCGCGATCTCCAATCGTTCATGCAAGCGATGGAGCTGCAGACCAACTCGTCCAACAACACCATCTTCGCCGACGCCGATGGAGACATCGCGTATTTCCACTCCAACTTCATTCCGAGGCGCGACACATCTTTCGACTGGACTCGACCTGTGGATGGCAGCGATCCGCGCACTGAATGGAAAGGACTGCTGTCGATGGACCAAACGCCGAAGGCAATTAATCCGCCGAACGGCTGGGTGTACAATAGCAACAACTGGCCGTGGTCAGCGGCGGACCGCTTCAGCCCCATCCGCTCGAACTTCCCTCGCTACGTGGAGCTCGGCACTGAGGAATCTCCGCGCGGACGCCACGCGCTGAGAGTTCTTCCCGACAAGAAAGATTTCACCATCGCTTCGTTGATCGCTGCCGCGTACGACAGCTGGTTGCCGTCCTTTGCGCGGATGATTCCGGGACTGCTCGCGTCTTACGACAAGCTGTTGGCGACAGATCCAATGAAGACGAGTCTCGCCGGTCCGATCGCCGCGTTGCGCGACTGGGACTATCGCTGGGGGACCAATTCCATTCCGACATCGCTCGCCGTCTTCTGGGGCGAGGATCTCTTCAATCGGGTCGCCGCTGAAGCGCGTACGGCTGGGATGTCTGCCGAGACGTACGTCATCGACCGCGCGACTGATGCGGAGCAGCTTCAGTCGCTCGCCGCCGCGAAGACCAAACTCGAGCAGGATTTCGGGAAGTGGCAGACGCCGTGGGGAGACATCAATCGGTTTCAGCGCATCACCGATGACATCGTTCCGCAGTTTAACGATGCCGCGCCGAGTATCCCGGTTCCGTTTACTTCTGCAGCGTGGGGGTCGCTGGCATCGTTCCGCGCTCGCGCGTATCCCGGAACGAAGAAGTGGTACGGCACCAGCGGTAACAGCTTCGTGGCGGTGGTGGAGTTTGGCGACAGTGTGCGCGCGCGGGCGATCACCGCCGGTGGCGAGAGTGGGAATCCGTCGTCGCCCCACTTCAACGACGAGGCGCAGCGATACAGCACGGGGAATTTGAGGGACGTGTACTTTTATCCGTCGCAGCTCAAGGGGCACATCGAGCGCGCATATCATCCCGGGGAGAGCAGGTAATGCCAATGCACGTCGGTTATCGCTCCTTTGTCGCCGGAATAATCGCCTGCGCAGTGCTCGTGGCGGCGGATTCCGGGTCGTCGCAGGTCGCCAACGCGCCCACGCAGAAACTCATTCATCACACGGTGCGCGTGGACGGACACCCAATCGCAGTGTGGGAGAAGAGCGCCGCACATCCGCGTCACACAATTCTTCTCGTGCACGGCAGAACGTGGAGCAGCATACCTGACTTCGATCTCCAGGTACCCGGGGAGAATCTCTCGATCATGGATGCCTTCGCCGCACGCGGGTACGACGTCTACGCGATCGATCTCCGCGGTTACGGCGCAACGCCCCGCGACTCGAGCGGCTGGCTCACACCGACGCGTGCGGCCGACGATGTGGTCGCCGTGCTCGATTGGATACGCCAACGATCGACGATCAAAGACAATCCGGCATTGATCGGGTGGTCGCGTGGTTCGATGGTCGCGCAGCTCGTCGCGGAAAAGCATCCAAACGCGATGTCGGCGCTGGTTCTATTCGCCCGTCCGCTGCGTGACACGGCCTTCCCGCGAGATAGCGGGCTGACCGCCGCACCACGCACGCCGAACACGGCGACACGAGCCACATCCGACTTCATCACGCCGGGATCGATCAGCAAGCGCGCCATCGATGCCTACGTTCATCAGGCGCTGGCGTCCGATCCGATTCTCGCCGAGTGGCGAAGCATCGACGAATTCAATGCGCTCAACCCAGCGCGCGTGACCGCGCCGACGCTGCTCATCATCGGAGAGTTCGATCCTTTTTACGTGCAGCAGAAAGCGAAGCAGGCCGACCTGTTCATGCGGCTGGGGACTTCTGACAAGGAGTGGGTGGTACTCCCTGGCGGCGATCACGCGGCGCTGATCGAACGGACAGCTCCGCGTTTCGTCCAGGCGATCACCAGCTTCCTCGAGCGTCCGCGCTAGCCTCGCACGCCGAGTGCTTCAACGGACTCGATGACTGCCTGAAGCGATGTGTACCTCGGTGCGTATCCCAGTCTCTCGCGCGCCTTGTTGATGCTGGCATTCGGAGAGTGAGCGATGTGATCCCAGGTGATGCGCGCCTGCTCCTCGGTCACCGTCTTGCGCCACTCGTCCCACGGCAGAAACACCAGTCGAGCACGTTGACCGAAGTGCGCCGCGATTGCCTCGGCGTATCCGCGCAATGTCATGGCAGCGGGCGAGCAAATATGGAAGCTCTCGCCGACGGCTTTGTCGGCGTTGGTGATGGCGAGCTCGAACGACTGCGCGACGTCGTCGGCGTGCACGTGATGGACTGTCTCCATTCCCAGATTGGGAAGAGCGAGCTCTTCACCTTTCGCCAATCGGACAAAGACCGCCGGATCCAGGTGACCCGCCGGATTAACGGGACGCCAGCCAGGCCCCACTATGTGTCCCGGGTGGAGACAAGAAGCGCGAATTTGTTTCGTGCGCGTAATCTCCAGCAGCCACGCCTCGATCTGGGCTTTATGTATGCCGTATTCGCCGAACGGCTCGCGCGGCAGTTTCTCGGTGGTGGGAACGATCGTACTGTGTCCGTGAACCCACATCGTGCCGCAATGCAGCAGCAGCGCGTCGGTTTGCCGTAGAGGGCGCACCAGATGCTGCGCGCTCGCCAGCGTGAAGCAGATCAAATCGACGACGACATCCGGCCGCAGCTCGGCGACTCGATCGCCGAACGTGCCAGCCGCTTCCTCTTTCGACCGGTCGATCGTCACGCGCTCGACTTCTGCCCACGCTTGATGCGGTCGGTACGGCTCGCGCTCTCCACGACTAAGGGCAACCACTTCGTGTCCGGCTGCAACCAGCCGCGGCACGAGAAAGGTGCCGATGTGGCCAGTGGCGCCGATGACGACGATGCGCTTCGATCGCCGGGGGTTGGCTGTCATTCGTCAAATAGAAGTTCGCGATCCATATTCTAATGTGAGCTTGAATTTCGTCAGAAGCAGCCAATGAATGCACAAATCTGCCGTCTATGATACTTAGCGAGCGTCGCTGGAATGCCGCGATTGCGGAACACGAGACGGTCGTGCGCGAGTTCATTGCTGCATGTGATCGCTGCGCGCCCGACGAGTGGAATGCGTCGCCTGCTCCCGGTAAATGGTCGACGGCAGCGGTGGCCCTGCACATCTGTCACGCTTACGAGCTCGGGGAGAATGCGATGGCGGGCGGCCCGGGGATGCGGCTGCGCGTCTCACCACCATACGCATGGGTGCTACGAAATCTGCTGCTGCCCGTGATCTTGGCGACGCAGAGATTCCCTCGAGGCGCGAGGGCGCCGCGCGAAGTAGTGCCCGACCTCGAGGAAGCGAGGATGCTCACTCCCGATGCCGCAGCCGCGCGACTCAAGCGTGTCGCTGACGAAGCGGCTGCCGCGTTCCGGCGAGCTCGTCGCGATGGCTCAGCGCCGTTGATGACGCATGCCTATTTCGGGGCGCTCACTCCCTATGTGGCGTTGCGGACGCTGAGTGCGCACACCCGGCATCACGCGCGCAGTCTCCTCGAACGACGCCAGTGCTTGTAGTCGAGCTCGACCCGCTTCGCGTAGGCTCGCCCGTAGCTGAGCAGTTGCTTCTTCCATCGACCGCGTCCGGCGAATGCGATCAGATCGTCAGCGATCGCGGATCCTTCGCGGCCACTGCTCCTCAGCTGCGCCCAGGCGGTGACCTGCCCCATCACTTCTACCGCTGAGCGAAAATGTCGCCGTTTGCCCTTCGCATCCTCGATGCGGAGGCGGTCCTTGCTCGGCTGGATTTCGCGCAGCACGTAGCCACGACGGCGGATGCTCTTCGCGTGAAGCATCGCCGGTGAGACTGCCTGCATCCGCTGTTGGATCGCGACGACGCGATCCGGCTCACTCCTCCACTTTGGTTGTGGCACGGGGGCAAATCTCGCCAGACTGGAGGGCGCGACTTCTTTCGCATCGAGCAGCGCGTGTCCGTTCGAACCGCCGTCACCGCGCACGAGGACGATGTAGCGGTCGAGGCCGAGACTGCCCAATCCAGATGCGCGTCGCGCGAGGTCGAGTACTCTGAAGAACTTCGGATCAGGCTGCGTCGCAGCAAACTTGTCCAGCTCGCGAGTCACTTTTTCCCGCTGCTCGGCTGTCGGCGGCAGCGCGTGCTTGTCGTAACGAATTACACGTCTCCCATTTTTCAGGATCGTGTGTTCGCGCATGAGCGTGGCGCGCGTGCGTGCGCTGACGCGCTTGAGCAGTGTTTGAATCATTCCCGTCGCCGTCGTGCGCTCCACCCAGCGGGACTTGCCGTCGGCGAGCGCCGCCTGGTAGGCGTCGAGAAAAACGGCTGCGAGATCGTTGGCGGTGTCTCTGTTCATCCCAAGTGCTGGCGACGCGACATAGACACTGGTGACGAAGCGTGACACTTCCCACGCGATGGAGCCGAGCGCCGCATCGTCGAAGTCGTTGATGTCGAAATACGAAAGGCCGTTGTCGCCCTGAAAGCTGCCGAAGTTCTCGAAATGAAGGTCGCCGCACGCCCAGACGAGAGGCCCATCCGGCAATGCGCTTTGGGCCGCCGCCAGGTCTTCCCAGTACAGATGCGCAGTGCCGCGAAAGAAAGCGAAGGATGACTCGGACATCTCTTTGTACTTGAGCGCGAGTCGCTCGGGCTCGCGCCCCGCGTTGAAGTCTTCTATCCGGGCGACGACGTCGCGTGAAGAGGGCGGCAATTAAGTCGAGTGGGCGAGCTGAGAAGCTGCAACAGGCGAGCAGTTCACGGTAGGCAGCACGGTCAAGTCGGCACAAGCTACCTGCCGACGATGATCCCTGAGGAATTTCTGTACAAAGTGTAAGGGCACTCCCGATAGCGCACCATTTGAACAGCAGCATCTAGTTCGAGTGCGTCGCTCGACTCGCCTTTCGCAAGGACGTGTCGAAAAAAGAAAAAAAGGGAGGAGCCATGCATACAAGTCTGAAGCCGGCCTCCGTCATCCTTCTGAGCGTCGTCGTCGCATTCGCCGTCGCTCAATCCATCCGCCCGGCACGCGCGAATCCGCCGACAGACCCCGGTCGCACCATCGCAGCGCACCCGGGTGCATCCAGCCAACTCGTCAGCGTACTCGGCCGAGCGTGCGGCGACTGCCACTCGAATGCGATCGAAAGGCGGTGGTATACGCGCACGCCACCTGTGTCCTGGATCATGGCGCGCGCCGCCTCCGAAGGAAGGAGAGCGGTCAATTTCTCGGAGTGGGGCTCGTATTCGACGGATCAACAGCGGATGCTGCTGGCCGCGTCGTGCCAGGATTCACGTAGCGGGAAGATGCCAGTGAGTATCTACGTAACGCTCCATCCGGAAGCGCGACTCTCGCCACAGGATGTCGAAACCATCTGCGCGGTGGCAAAGTTGACCGAGGCAAGCACAAGGAGGACGCCACAATGACGAAATCGCGTGTCGCCGTAGCATTGATGGTGATTGCTGATGCGGGACTGCTCGCGTGGGGCGCGATCGCCGCATTGGCACCCGACCATCTGGTTGGACCCAGTGGTGTGCCAATACTCACTGCCGGTTACGAACACTTCACCGGGTATTCGTGGTCGGATCTCGCCCGCACTTTTCCCAATGCGCGCGACTACATGACTGTGCTCTTCCGAGTGTACGGCGCATTCAACGTAGCGGTGGGCGTACTGGCGACGGCCATCGCGTGCACTGCGTTCCGCAAAGGAGAGCGCTGGGCGTGGTGGACGTTGCTCGTCGCCAATGTCATCGCATATGGCTCGGCGATGTCGTATGACCAGATCGTCAACGCGATCGGGCCGTTCGAGATGATGGAGTATGTCGGACTCGCCGCGATTCTTGTGGCGCTCGCCATCAAGGCGCCGTTCCGTACCGGGGAGCAGTTCGCTCAAGCAACGGCCGACGCTCCGTTCTAGGATGCGCGCACGTCATTAGCCCGGCGACAACCGACGATAGCGTTCTGGTCTATCAGGTGGGGACCAATACGTGGCGACCGCTGCGAATCACCTCGGTGGGCACGCCGGCAGCGATGGGAATCGCCGCCTGCGCCTGGCCGGGAGCACGCGTGCCCGACATGGTCGTTGAGGTTGCAGTCGGCAGTGTTGCGGATACTTCCGGCACCAAAGTGCGTGCGGGGTTCCGCAACTTCAGACGTGTCGAGTACTCAGAATATTCGGTCAGCGGCCGCTGGTGGCTCGGACGCAAAGTTGGACCGGCATCATCGTCATCGTGGTGGTCGCACTGACCACAGCGAATGACGAACGCCGGGCGTCGAGAGCGACGCGCGAAACCGTTCTCGCGACCTACGTCGCTGAGGCCGGCGTCCGCAAGACGCTTGGATCTCTGCCGACAGCCGCAATTAATGCCCTCAACTCCGGAGATAGTCTCGACCTTGGCTGGGGAGACGTGACCTCCGCCGGCACGGTGAGCGGGGGAACCGTGACAGGAACGATCACTCAGAATGCCGCACCGTTTACGCCGTATCCGGTGTTGACCTGCCCAGCGGGCGGGTATACGCCAGCAGCCCTCGTACCATTGACAACGGGCGTCACGTATAACGCGACAACCGGAGTTCTGAAGATCTCGGGTGGCAATACCCTCACGCTCGCTGTTCCGCCGACAACCTACTATTTCAGTCAGGTGGTAACGAGCGGCGGTTCACAGATCGTTTTCAACAATCCGTCGAATTTGCACGTCGATATCTGGATTGACGACTTGCTCAACGTGAGCGGCGGAGGTTTTGTAAACACCTCAGGCAAGTCAACGATGCTCGGTCTCTGGTCATGTGGCTCGAGCAGCACTTCGACCTGGACTCTTAGCGGTGGCAGTGGCGCCTACTTCTCCGTGTACACGCCAAACCACGCCGTCAGCGTGACTGGCAGTGGCGATATATGGGGCTCCATTATTGGCAAGACGGTCACCGCCACCGGTGGCTCGAAGTTCCATTACGATGAGGCGCTTGGTCGCGGGCCGCCGAGTGGCTTGAATCCGATCGCCGGATCGTGGGCGCAGTTGCCCGGCAATTGATGCTCCTTCTTGCGCAAGTTTACGATCGCCTCTAGGTTCGCAGTGTGAGCTGACACGCTGCGAGGCCGCCCCGGTCGGCGATATCGCATTAAAACGTTCGGATCGAACGCTCGCTTGTCGGCGATCGGAGGGCATCATGCGCAAAGCACGCGACTTTACCGTGCAGTTGGGCCTGGCAGCCGCGATCCTCACGCTCGGCTGCGGCGACTCGAATCCCACCTCGCCACCAAGAGAGATCGAGGTTACGGTAACGAGCGACAATGTGGGTGGCGACATGGACCCCGATGGATATACGCTCGTGTTCGACAGCCAGTCGAGTAAAAGCGTAAGCGTCAACGCCACAGTGCGGTTTTCCACCTCCAACGGCAGCCACTTCGTTCAGCTGCTCGGCCTCGCGCCCAATTGCTCGGTCGACGGTCCGAATCCGCGTGAAGTCCAGGTTGTCGCTGGAGAACCTCAGACGGTCATGATTGCGTTCACCGTGCATTGCGGAGCGATGCCGCCCGGTGATCCATGGGGTTACTAGATGCGCTGGAGTAGTTCTCGCGCTAGTGAAGTAAAAAGAGGGACGCCCAGACGGTGTCCCTTTTTTATTGTAGCGCCGTAAGCAGCTTCCCTACACGCGTAAAGCAAATTCCCCGATAACCAGGGTCATCGTCGTCCGCAAAATTGGGAGCGTCCTCCATTGGCGGGTGACTGATGACTGCTCCTCCGATTCTTCTCTCGCGCGGAACGGTTCGCGAGCGCGCTACCTTCACGCTTTCCGCTAGACAGCAGAAACTCTTCGGCACATTTCTCTTTCTGCATGGACTTGCCCATGCCGGTATCGGAATGTGGGCTGGCGAGACCGGTCGTTGGTGGCTGCCGATTTCATTATGGGAACTGGCGATGGTTGGATTCCTCGCTGCGGGATTGGGCGCATTCGGAGTCGACGGTCTCCGAAATTTCTGGCGACCCCTTACGGTCATCGGTGCGGTCGCGTCGCTGCTGCTGTTGATCATGACGCCCGGCGTGGTCCTGGTACTTGGGTTGACCGTCGATTTCCTGGCGCTCAGTGTCGTCGCCTATTCGCGCAGCGCTGATGCTTCGATAGCAGCAACGAGCAGGCACCCGATTCTGCGTCTGACCGGAACTGTCATCAGCTGGCTGTTTCTGATCTACGTTGGAATCGTGCTCGCCCTGCGTCCGTGGAACCTGGAATGGGGCACCACGTCGGCAGAGCGCGCCATGACTCTACCCGGCGACGAGTTCGTCCCTGTCGCGAACTACCGCATCGATCACGCGATAACTATCGACGCGCCGTCGGAGGCAGTGTGGCCGTGGCTGATTCAGATTGGTCAGGATCGCGCCGGATTCTATAGCTACTCGAAACTCGAGAATGCCGTCGGCGCTCAGATCACCAACGCCAACACGATCGTCCCCGAGTGGCAAACCCGGCGCGTCGGCGAGCTGGTACCGACGGTGCCGGCGAATTATTTGGGCGGAATCTTCGGCAGAATCGGTTGCAAGGTGCTGCAGGTCTTGCCCGGCCAGGCAATTGTCCTCGAAGGCTGGGGCGCGTTTGTGCTGCTGCCAACAAACGACAATCGCACGCGCATGATAATCAGGACGAGAAGGGAGCTCCTGCCGAATGTCGCCGGTGTCGTGACAGCGCCCATTGACCTTCTCGTGTTCGAGCCCACACATCTGATCATGGAGCGCGGGATGTTGCTCGGCATCAAACAACGTGCGGAGCGACTGTTATAATCCTACCCGTGTTAGTTCCCAAATCAGTCACAACTCTCAAGACATACAGCCGGTCGCAGTTCGCGTCCGACGTCGTCGCCGGCGTCATCGTCGGCATCGTCGCACTGCCGCTGGCAATCGCCTTCGCAATTGCCAGTGGCGTCACCCCCGATCGCGGTCTCTATACGGCAATCGTTGCCGGTTTTCTCATTTCCGCGCTTGGCGGCTCGCGCGTGCAGATTGGCGGGCCGACAGGTGCGTTCGTCGTCATCGTGTACGGGATCGTGCAGAAGTACGGTGTGGACGGGCTCATCGCAGCAACGGTGATGGCCGGAGTAATCCTCGTCATCTTCGGCGTCGCCCGATTGGGTGCGGCAATCAAGTTCATTCCGCATCCAGTGATCGTCGGATTCACCAGCGGCATCGCTGTGATAATCTTCTCCAGTCAGATCAAGGATCTGCTGGGCCTGCGGGTCGATAGCGTCCCCGCCGAATTCATATCAAAGTTGCGAGTACTCGGTGCGCACCTGGGATCCCTCGACGTCCCGACAATGCTTGTTGGCGCAGCGGCGCTGGCGATCATGCTGGTCTGGCCGCGCATAAACCACCGCATACCCGGGCCGTTTGTAGCGCTGGTAGTGACTACAGTTGTCGTGCGCGTGCTCCACGTTCCCGTCGACACCATTGGAAACAGATTCGGAGCTATCAGCGCCTCACTGCCACACCCCGCGCTCCCACACATCACGCTCGATCAAGTAACGATGCTGATCGCGCCCGCGTTCACCATTGCCCTGCTCGGCGCTGTCGAGTCGTTGCTCTCCGCCGTTGTCGCGGACGGAATGATTGGCGGGCGGCATCGATCCAACATGGAGCTGATTGCGCAGGGGGTGGCCAACATCATCACGCCCTTGTTCGGCGGGATTCCCGCGACAGGCGCAATTGCGCGCACGGCGACGAACGTCAAGAATGGCGGGCGCACCCCGGTCGCCGGGATGGTGCACGCGCTGACGTTGCTTTTGATCACAGTCGCATTTGGACGCTGGGCGGCGTTGATCCCGATGGCTACGCTGGCTGCGATCCTGGTTGTGGTCGCCTACCACATGAGTGAGTGGCGGACATTTCGCAGCGAGCTGACCGCACCCAAGAGCGACGTCATCGTTCTGCTCGCCACGTTTCTGCTGACGGTGCTCGTCGATCTGACTGTTGCAATCGAGGTCGGAATGGTGCTGGCGGCTTTCCTGTTCATGCACCGCATGGCGGAAGTCACGAATGTCAGCATGGTCACGCGCGAGATCGCCGACGAAGGTTGGGATGACGCCGATGATCCGAACGCGGTGCGCGACCGCAGCGTGCCCAAGGCAGTAGAAGTATTCGAGGTAAGCGGACCGTTCTTCTTCGGTGCCGCCGAGGAGTTCAAGAACGCGCTGACACTGGTCAGGGGCAAACCGCGCGTGCTGATTATCCGTCTCCGCGATGTGCCCGTCATCGATTCGACCGGGTTGCACGCGCTTCAGGATCTGGCGAAACGTTCACGCAAGGATGGTACGCTGCTGGTTCTGTCGGATGTCCATGCGCAGCCGATGTTCGCGCTGGTGAACTCCGATACACTCAGGGAGATTGGCGAAGAGAACGTCCTGGGCAACATCGACGACGCACTGAATCGCGCGAGAGACTACCTAGGTCTCGATCAACTCGCCGCTCCGACACAAGCCACTCCGACCGTTGCTCGCGAGGCCGCGCCTGAGGCGAAAGTGAGCGCACGACGTAAAGCGTGAATAGATGCAGGCAGTCTGCGGGAATCCCTGACTGCTCGTCGGCAAATCTCTGATCGTCCTTCCGCCAAAGTGCTGGCATGTTGGAGTGTCTCCAACGAGTTGAGTCAAGTTGGCCCCAACTTCAAGTGCCATTCAGTCTTGGTTCCTCGGACCAAAAGCCGAAAACGAGGGACTACTCAAGGAACTGCTCGATGCGGCGTTCGCCTCACACATGGATTGGCGCCGCAGCTTCCATCCTGAAGATCCTTCACCGATCTCGGCTGCAAATCGCCGCGGCTCCGCTGGTCTCAGGCAGCGTTCGCAGCTGAGAGCGGATTTTGCGGCGCTGCTTGAGAGATTGCGCGACAGCGTTCCGTTTTTTCACGGGCGATACAACGGGCACATGCTGTCGGAGCAGACGATAGCCAGCCAGGCAGCCTACTTCGCGGCGATGCTGTACAACCCGAACAATGTCTCCAGTGAAGTAGCGCCCGTTACCACCGCTCTCGAAGCGGAAGTGGCGCAGCAGCTCGCTGAAATGATCGGCTACGATCCCGCGCGTTCATGGGGACACCTGACGTCGGGCGGAACGATCGCCAACTTCGAGGCGCTCTGGATTGCGCGCAACGTCTTCTACCATCCGGTAGCAGCGCGATTGGCGACACGAGACCTTGGTATCGACATCTCGGTCGTATTGCCGGACGACACTCGCGCTTCGTTGAAGGATCTCGATCTGTGGCAGCTGTTGAATATTCGTCCGACCTGCTCGCTCGATCTTTGGGAGAAAATGTGGCTCGCTGCGCCAGGCCCGGTAATCGAGACCACGCTCAGATCGCATGCGCTGGCGACGCTTGGCTATCAGGATTACAGCCGACAATTGTCCGCTGAGTTCGGCGATCAGCTCGCCGCGGGCGTGGTGCTCGCCACGGGCACCAGCCACTACTCGTGGGCCAAAATTGTCGCCGCACTCGGCCTCGGCACCAATCAACTATTGCTCGTTCCGGTTGATGCACACTGCCGGATGGATCCAGATGCCTTGTGGGAGCAAATCCGATCGCTGTCCGGCCGCCGAGTCCCGATCATGGCATGTGTGACCACCTGCGGCACTACCGAGGAAGGCGCTGTCGATGATCTGCAGGACATTCTGGAGGTGAGAGCGCGTGCCGAGTGGGAGCTTGGTGTGACGTTCCATGTCCACTCCGACGCGTGCTACGGCGGCTACGCTGCATCGCTGACGCGCGCGCCCGACGGTTCCCGCCTCTCGGTTAGAGAAATTCAGACCGCTTGCGGCGGAACGGAGTGGCCGAGCGATCAATGGGTGCGCTCGATCTCGGCTCTCGAAGATGCAGATTCGGTAAGCATCGACCCTCACAAACTGGGCTACGTTCCCTACCCGGCCGGAGCTTTTCTGCTCAAGGACATGCGCGGTCGCGAGTTGGTGGCGACGGATCCGCCGTACCTCGCACTCGCAGATTCGGAAATGGAAAAGCAACCCGTGCTCGGCCGCTTCATCTTCGAGGGTTCCAAACCGGGAGCGGCCGCGGCGGCGGTCTGGCTCAATCACAGAACGCTTGCGCTCAGCAGTGAGGGACACGGATCCATCATCGCTTCGACGATGCGCGGCGCTCGCACCCTGTACGCGTTGCTCGGCGATGTCGACTTCAGCCCGTTCAAGGTCGTGCGGCTTCCCGAGCCGGATATAAACATCGTCTGCTTCTTCGTCGATCATCCATCGCTGAGCAGCGTGAGCGCGATCAACAGCTTGAACGAGATGATCTACAGCAAGCTGAGTCCCGATCCCGACACGCCTGCGCCGTACATAATCACACGAACAAGACTCTCTTCACCTGCTTATGACGGAGCAATCCAACCATTGCTGTCCTCACTTGGCAAGGAGGCATCATTCTATGCCGAGGTGAAGGCAGAGGGGCTGACCATGCTGCGCGCGACTGTGATGAATCCCTTCTCTTCGAGTGACGAGCCCGATCACCTGCGCGGACTCGTCCAGGCTGTGCGCAAGGCCGCCGTGCATTCGCTGGGGGCTGAACGTAAACTTCAGGAGACCAGCGTAACAGGGTGATATCATGACCACGATTCCCGCGGCAGTGGAACCAGCCGAGGACGAACGTGTCGGCGTCGGCCCACTGTCCGAGTCAGCGCTCGAGCGCATCAACGCTTTCTGGCGCGCCGCGAACTACCTCTCCGTCGGACAGATCTACCTGCTGGACAATCCTCTACTGACAAGGCCGCTCGTTGTGGACGACGTCAAGCCGCGACTGCTGGGCCATTGGGGAACGACGCCGGGCCTCAACTTCATTTACGCGCACATGAACCGCGTGATCAAGCGCGATAACCTGGACGCGATCTTCATCACCGGACCCGGCCACGGCGGACCGGGGCTCGTCGCCAACACTTATCTCGAGGGCACCTACACCGAGGTCTACCCGCACATCACCCGCGACGCCGACGGCCTCAAGAAACTCTTCAAGCAATTCTCCTTTCCCGGCGGAATTCCGAGTCACGTTTCGCCCGAGACACCAGGATCGATCAACGAGGGCGGAGAGCTGGGCTACGCACTCCTTCACGCGTACGGAGCTGCATTCGACAATCCGGATCTGCTCGTCTGCTGCGTGATCGGAGATGGCGAAGCGGAAACGGGCGCACTCGCCACGAGCTGGCATTCCAACAAATTCCTCAACCCGGTGCACGACGGTGCGGTGCTGCCGATTCTGCACCTCAACGGATACAAGATCGCGGGACCAACAGTGCTGGCGCGCATTCCGAAAGCCGAGCTGGCGGAATTGATGCGCGGGTATGGTTACAAACCATACTTCGTGGAAGGCGACGACCCCGCCACGATGCATCAGTTGATGGCAGCGACACTCGACGAGATCGTTAGCGGGATTCGTGACATTCAGCGGAATGCGCGTGAGAACGGCTTCACTTCGCGGCCGACGTGGCCGATGATCGTTCTCAACACGCCGAAAGGTTGGACCGGCCCCAAGCAAGTCGATGGAAAGAAAGTCGAAGGCACTTTCCGCTCCCACCAGGTTCCGATCGTCGATGTCGCCAAGCCGAAGAACCTGCGGCTGCTCGAGGATTGGATGCGAAGCTATCGCCCTGAGGAGCTGTTCGACGAACGCGGCGCGCTACACCCGCAGCTTGCCGAGCTGACTCCTACCGGCACGCGCCGCATGGGAGCAAATCCTCATGCCAACGGCGGTTTGCTGCTCGAGGATTTGAAGCTGCCGGATTTTCGCGACTACGCAGTCGAGATCAGCGAGCCCGGTAAGACCGACGCTGAGTCGACCCGCGTGATGGGAAATTTTCTGCGTGACATCATCACCATGAACGCCGACGCGCGCAATTTCCGCATCGTCGGGCCTGACGAGACGAGCTCCAACCGGCTCAATGCGGTCTTCGACGTCACGACGCGACGGTCGGTTGCCGAAATCACGGCGGAAGACGACCACATTTCACCCGATGGTCGGGTAATGGAGATGCTGAGCGAGCACGCCTGCCAGGGCTGGCTCGAGGGATACTTGCTGACGGGACGCCACGGATTCTTCTCGTGCTATGAGGCCTTCATTCACATCGTCGATTCGATGTTCAATCAGCACGCGAAGTGGTTGAAAACGACTCGCGGGATTGCGTGGCGGAAACCAATCGCCTCGCTCAACTATTTGCTCACGTCACACGTGTGGCGACAGGATCACAACGGATTCAGCCATCAGGATCCGGGATTTATCGACCACGTCGTCAACAAGAAGGCGGATGTAATTCGGGTATACCTGCCGCCCGATGCGAATACACTGCTTTCGGTCACCGATCACTGCCTCCGCAGCCGCAACTACGTGAACGTGATCGTAGCCGGCAAGCAACCAGCGCCGCAGTGGCTGAACATCGACGAGGCGACCGACCACTGTGAGAGGGGAGTCGGGATCTGGCAATGGGCGAGCAACGATGAGGGCGGTGAACCCGATGTCGTCATGGTGTGCGCGGGTGACGTGCCCACGCTCGAGACGCTGGCAGCGGTCGACCTCCTGCGCACCCACGTTCCGCAACTGAAGATCAGGGTGGTGAACGTCGTCGATCTAATGACACTTCAGCCGGGCACGGAGCATCCCCACGGGCTGTCCGACCCCGAGTTCGACGCGATTTTCACCACAGACAAGCCAATCGTCTTTGCCTTCCACGGCTACCCGTGGCTGATTCATCGGCTGACCTATCGCCGTCACAATCACGACAACCTCCACGTACGCGGCTACAAGGAAGAGGGAACGACGACAACTCCCTTCGACATGACCGTGCTCAATGACATGGATCGTTTCCACCTGGCTGAGGACGCGCTAAAGCGCTGCAAACTCGGTGCGGAGGCGAAGCCGGTGCTCGACATGTTCCGGGAAAAGCTGAGGCTGCACACGGCCTATATCCGCGAGCACGGCGAGGACATGCCTGAGATTCGCGATTGGCGCTGGGACGCCAGGAGGCTGAGCCCGAATCGCGCGAGCCGTTGATCGACGCTGACGGAAAATCGATTCTCGTTCTGAACGTCGGCTCGTCGACGCTCAAGTTCGGTTTGTTTCCGCTCGCCGCGCGCGACGAGCCGCTGCTGAGCGGTGCCCTGGAATACTCACCGCAGGCAGTTCGGCAGCTGCTGCAAACGCTCGAAGATGATTCGCGTTTCGCGTCCGTGCAGGCCATTGGTCACCGCATCGTCCACGGTGGTACTACCATGCGTAAGCCAACGCGCGTCGACGCGCGCGTACGGCGCGAGCTCGATGGCCTGATACCGCTTGCTCCTGACCACCTTCCAACCGAGCTGCGCGCGATCGACGAAGTGGCGCAACTGCATCCGACTCTCATTCAGGTCGCGTGCTTCGATACGGCGTTTCACGGAGATTTGCCTGCAGTGGCGCGGCGCTTGGCGCTGTCTCGCGAACTTACCGAGTCGGGGGTGGTGCGTTACGGATTCCACGGCCTGTCCTACGAGTACATAACGACGACTTTGCGCGAGCGCGGTGAGTTGCCGCCGCGCACGATCATCGCCCACCTCGGCAATGGCGCAAGCGTTGCCGCCATTCGCGACGGTATTTCCATCGACACGAGTATGGGCATGACGCCGGCCGGCGGACTGGTGATGAGCACGCGCAGCGGCGATCTCGATCCCGGTGTTCTCCTGTACCTGTCCCGGGCGCGCGGGTTCTCGCTGGCGCAGCTTGACGAGGCCGTCAACCATCGTGGTGGTTTACTGGGCATCTCACAGTTGAGCGGGGACGTGCGGGATCTTCTCGCGGCGAGCGGTGGCGATCAGAAAGCGCGAGAGGCAATCGACATCTTCTGTTATCAGATCAGAAAATTCATTGGCGCCTACGCCGCGGCGCTCGGCGGTCTCGATCTCCTCGTTTTCACGGGCGGCATCGGCGAACATTCGCACACGATCCGGGGCAAGATCTGCGAGGGACTGGCGTTCCTCGGAATCAACATTGACCCCGCGCGCAATGCTGCAGGCGAGACATTGATTTCCACGGCGACGGGCGCCGTTGCGGTGCGCACGATGAAGACACAGGAAGAAGCGATGATCGCGCGACATGTTCGCGAGTTGCTGGCCGGTGGCCTGTGATGCAGTCCGTGTCTGATGCACACCGGCTCACCGCCGATGACGTCGCCAAAACTCTCGACACCGATCTCCATCGCGGGCTGACTGACGGGGAGGCGGCGAAGCGACTCGCTGAGGTCGGCCGCAACGAGCTAACCGCCGAGCAGGGAGTGCCGGCCTGGCGACGTTTCCTCGCGCAGTTCCGCGACGTGCTGGTGATTCTGCTGCTCGTCGCCACCGCCGTCTCGGTCGCACTGTGGTTTGTGGAGCGCGTCAGCGCTCTACCGTATGAGGCGATCGCGATCTTCGCCGTCGTGCTGCTCAACGCGACGATGGGCTTCATCCAGGAGACACGCGCCGAGGCAGCCGTCGCTGCGCTGCGCGCGATGTCGGCAAGCGAAGCATCCGTAATACGCAGCGGCGAGCGGAGACACGTTCCGGCAGCGGAGCTTGTGCCAGGCGATGTCGTGCTGATCGAGCAGGGCGACACCATTCCCGCCGACGGCCGCATCGTGGAGTCCACCGCTCTCATGACAGCGGAGGCAGCGCTCACCGGCGAAAGTCTGCCCGTCTC
Organism: Gemmatimonadaceae bacterium; assembly: GCA_036377095.1. Taxonomy (GTDB): domain Bacteria; phylum Gemmatimonadota; class Gemmatimonadetes; order Gemmatimonadales; family Gemmatimonadaceae; genus UBA4720. The sequence continues at coordinate 38 of DASUZC010000040.1, read as the reverse complement.
GAAGAATATCGCCCCGCTGTCCGGCGACGTGGCGATCG
>DASUZC010000039.1:0-60167 GCA_036377095.1 Gemmatimonadaceae bacterium | reverse complement strand
ACAGGGATTGACCCAACAACCGAAACAGCTCTCGCCGAAGTACTTCTACGACGAACGCGGATCCGAGCTGTTCGAGGAGATCACGCAGCTTCCGGAATACTATCTCACACGAGCCGAGCGTTCGCTACTCGAGAATCGCATCGAGGAAATCGTGGCAAGCGTGCGCCCCTGTTCACTGGTCGAGCTTGGCGCAGGCAGCGCAACGAAAACGCGAATCATTCTCGATCAAATGCGCGTCAGCGGCTGCGCCGAGTGTTATGTGCCGGTCGACGTGAGCAAGGATTTCCTCGAGGCGACGGCGATTCAGCTACGGGCGGATTACGCGGACATCCAGATCATGCCGGTAGTATCCGACATTACCGAGCCGTTCCTGTTCCCACCGTTGGCAAGTCCGACGCTGGTCGCGTTCCTCGGCAGCACGATCGGGAATTTTCCGCGGGAACAGGCTGTCAATCTGCTGTCGCACATTGCGCGCGCGATGGGACCGGCCGACCGATTTCTGCTCGGCGCGGATCTGATCAAGGATTCTGACGTCATCGACAGAGCGTACAACGACTCCAAGGGAGTCACTGCCGCGTTCAATCTCAACATCCTCGAGCGATTGAACCGCGAGCTTGGCGCTGATTTTCCGATCGCCGAGTTCAAGCATCGCGCGTTCTACAATGGCGCGCAGCATCGAGTGGAGATGCACTTGATCGCGCGCACGCCGCAGAAGGTAACGATTCCCGAGATCGGCGAGATTTCATTCGAGGCCGGCGAGAGCATCCGCACCGAGCTGAGCTATAAGTACAACCGCGCGATGCTCGAGGACATCCTGTGCGCGGCGGGCCTGACTATGGAGCAATGGCTGCCGTCTGATGACGACTCGTTTGCGCTGGCGCTTGCCCGTGCGGAGAGCTGATTAGCGTCGTGAGCCTCTCCGAGGCGCAGCTGCTGGCGGATGTTCGCCAGCGTTCATTCTCCCCGCTGAAGTCCGCCACGCCAAAGGCCGTCGGATTGGAGCTGGAGTTTATCCCCGTCGTCTCGTCGACACACAAGCCAGCCCTCGCCGTTTCCAGCAACGGCCCTTCCTCGGCGCCAGTACTCTCGCGCTTGGCGCGAACGCAGTCGTGGACAGAAAAGCCGGCGGGCGGCGATCCGCCGTCGTGGGAATTGAGCGATGGCGCGCGAATCTCGTTCGAGCCGGGCGGTCAGCTCGAAATCAGTAGCAGTCCACATCCAACAGCAACGTCGGTGATCGCAGCCACGCGAGACCTGGTGCTGCTGCTCCGCGACGCAATGCTGCGCGACGGCATCGAGCTGCTCGCGAACGGCGTCGATCCATACAATGACATCGGCGTTGTTCCATTGCAGCTGCATCGCGAACGGTACACCGGGATGACGGATTATTTCGACTCGATCGGACCGTCGGGCGTACGGATGATGCGGCAGACAGCCGCGCTGCAGATCAATGTCGAGCGTGGTGAAGATCCGTTGAATCGGTGGCTGCTGCTGAACGCGATTACTCCCGTTGTAACTGCTTTGTTCAGCAATTCCACGCAATACGCGGGCAAAAAGACCAACCACGCGAGTTATCGGGCGCATCTGTGGCGAACGCTGGACGACTCGCGCACGGGGCTTCCTTACGACGAGCGGGATCCGGTGGGCAAGTATGTGAACTTCGCGCTCGACGCCTACGCGATGCGGAGCGGCAGCTCACGCCATCCCTACATGACCTTCCGTGAGTGGATGCACAGCGGGAAAATCGGGATGGAGGAGTGGGACTTTCACCTTTCGACTTTATTTCCGGAAGTGAGACCCAAGGAGTACTTCGAGCTTCGGTCCGCTGACACGATCGAACCGCAATGGCTGGCTGCGCCGGTGCTGTTCGTGACGTCCCTCATCTACGATCGCGCGAGCGCGCAGCGTGCATTCGAGATCGTCGGCGCACCGAACGCTGATTTGCTGGAGCTGGCCGGCATCAAGGGTCTATCACATCCCGCGCTACGCCGAATGACGCGTGCCCTTGCAGACATCGCACTCGATGGCGCCGCTTCTCTCGGACCTGACTATCTGTCGCCGCAGGATGTAGACACGGCTGCAGATTACTTCGATCGCGTGATTCCCGCGTCCTGATCCAGCGCATGATAACAGAACTGCTCATGGTGCTGGCTCAAGTGAGCGCTGCATCAACGGCGAGCGACGTCATTCGCATCAATCAGCTCGGTTATCTGCCGGATGCGCCGAAAGTCGCTGTCTTCTGTTCGCTGACGAAACGAGAGCTGTCGTCGTTCCGCGTCACCGATGCCACCGGCAAGTCGGTGCTGGACCACGCGGCGCAGCAGGCGAAACCGTTTGGGCCGTGCGCGACGATCTATCGACTTGATTTCAGCTCGATCACGAAGCCGGGCAACTATCGCATCAGCGCTGGCGATGCGCTGTCTCCAGTGATTCGCGTGCGAACTGACGTGTATGCGGGCGCCGCCGACACCCTGCTGTACTACATGCGCGAACAGCGCTCAGGCTACAACCCGGTGTTCAAGACAGTGGTTCACATCCATGACGGTATTGTCGTCGATGATTCCGCTCGCGCAGGAAAATTCGTACCCGTCACTGGTGGTTGGGCGGACGCATCGGATTACCTGCAGTACGTGATGACGTCGACCAACGCGACCTTCGTGATGCTGATGGCGTATCGCGACAACCCACGCGCATTTGCCGACGCCTTTGATGCGCGCGGGCTCCCTGGCAATAACGGTGTAGCCGATATACTCGATGAAGCGCGACACGGGCTGCAGTGGCTCGTGCGCATGTTTCCTTCCGATTCCGAGATGTACAACCAGCTCGGCGACGATCGGGATCATACCTATTGGGATACGCCGCCGACGGATTCCGCCGATTACGGGTGGGGTAAAGGGAAAGAGCGTCCCGTATATCCGTGCACGGGAAAGCCGCAGGGACTCTTCAAGTACAAAAACCGGTCGAATGGATTCGCATCGACCGCCGGCAAATACGCGTCTGCGTTTGCGCTGGCGTCGTCACTCTACGACAAAGCGGATCCTGCCTTTGCGAAGAAGCTGCGCGCGAAGGCGCTGACAGCATACGCAATCGGCAAGCAGCGTCCCGGCGTTTGTCAGGGCGCGCCCGGTCGGGCACCATACTACTACGAGGAAGACAACTGGGTCGATGATATGGAGCTCGCCGCCGCCGAGCTGTACGCATTGACGCGCGACCGCCGTTATCTGCGAGACGCGTTGGAGTACGCGAGTCGCGAACCAGTCACGCCCTGGATGGGCGCCGACACCGCCAGGCACTACCAATGGTTCCCGTGGCACAACAACGGGCATTACGAGATCTGGCGCCTGGCCGGGACGCGCGACCGACAGATCGTCGCCGACTACTATAAGAAGGGATTGAGCGCAGTTGCCACGCGAGCCGACAACGGATTCCGCATCGGCATTCCGTTCATCTGGTGCTCCAACAACCTGATGGCCTCCTTTGCGACGCAGGCTTTTCTGTACCGGCGCATGACCGGGGACAATCGGTTCCGCGAGTACGAGCAGGCGGCAATCGACTGGTTGTTTGGTACGAACCCATGGGGTGTGTCGATGGTGATCGGGTTACCTCATGATGCAGTGTATGCGCGGGATCCGCATTCGGTGGTTGCTCACGAGATGCACGTAGAGCTCACCGGAGCGCTGCTCGACGGCCCCGTCTATTCTTCCATCTACAAGAACCTGCTCGGCATCAGTTTGCACGACCCTGATGAGTACGCACCGTTCAACACCGGCTTTATCGTCTACCATGACGACGTGGGCGACTATTCGACCAACGAGCCGATCATGGATGGGACCGCGAATCTGACGTACCTGCTTGCAGCTTTAGCCGCTGGCCCCAGTGCTTTAGCTCCTGCCCCCAGATAGTAGCGGCGGTCCCGCTTCCCTCTTCCCTCTTCCGTCTTTGCCCGAGTTACCTGATATCACTGTCTATATCGAGGCGCTTGAGGCTCGCGTAGTCGGCCAACCCCTCGAGCGTATCCGCATCGCCAAACCGTTTCTGCTGCGATCGGTCGATCCACCAATCAGCGCCGCTAACGGGAAGAAGGTGGTTGGCGTGCGGCGAATGGGGAAACGAATCGTGCTCGAGCTGGAGGAAGATCTCTTCCTCGTCATCCACTTGATGATCGCCGGACGACTGCGCTGGCAGCCGAGCGGCGCCAAGGTGCCGGGCAAGCTCGGAATGGCGGCGTTCGATTTCCCCAATGGAACTCTGATCCTTACCGAGGCGGGTTCCAAGCGGCGTGCATCCCTCTGGCTGGTTCGTGGCGAAGCATCACTCGAACAGTTCGAGCGCGGCGGGCTCGAGGTTCTCGACGCTACCCTCGCCGAGTTCAAGGATCGTTTGACCATAGAGAACCACACCCTTAAGCGGTCGCTCACCGATCCGCGACTGTTCAGCGGTATCGGCAACGCTTATTCAGACGAGATCCTGCATCGCGCGCGGCTGTCGCCGGTAAAGCATACAAAGCGGCTCAGCGATGAAGATGTCGCCACTCTGTTCAATGCGACGAAGACAGTTCTCGTCGAGTGGACGCAGCGGTTGCGGGACGAGTCGGCGGACGACTTCCCTGCGAAGGTGACGGCGTTCCGCGAGGAGATGGCGGTTCACGGCAAGTTCGGCAAGCCGTGTCCCGTTTGCGGCACGCCGGTGCAGCGCATTCGCTACGCGGACAACGAGACCAACTATTGTCCGCGTTGTCAGACCGACGGCAAGCTGCTGGCGGACCGCGCGCTGTCGCGATTGCTGAAGCAGGATTGGCCCAAATCGATCGACGAGCTGACCTGGAGCTAAGTAGTTCCGGCTTTGATCCATTTCACGACGCGCGGCGGCTCATAGCTCTCGAAGCGCTGGAGCAATCGACGCGGGTCGTCTTCGATGATTACCATCGAGCGGTGGACTTCGCGCACGAATTTCTCTTCCACGGCGCGATCCAGAAAACTCAGCAGCGGATCGAAGTAACCGGCGATGTTGAGCAGGCCGCACGGTTTTTCGTGAACGCCGAGCTGCGCCCACGTCCACACCTCGAAGAATTCTTCCAAGGTGCCGATGCCGCCCGGCAACGCGACGAAACCGTCGCAAAGCTCGGCCATCATTGCTTTTCGTTCGTGCATCGAGTCGACGATGCGCAGATCGTCGAGGCCTTTGTTCGCCACCTCGCGATCAACCAGCATGCGCGGAATGACGCCGATGATGTCACCCAGGTTGTCGACTACCTCGCTGGCGAGCGCGGCCATCAAGCCGACATTGGCCCCGCCATACACGACACCGATCCCGCGTTCACTGAGCAACCGGCCGAATGCTCGCGCGCCGGCGACATAGTCCGGGCGTGCGCCCGGGTTCGATCCGCAGAAGACGGCAAGCCGTCTGATCTCACTCACGCCCGAGGTTTTGCCGCCGCCATGATATTGATCCCCAGTCCGGCCAGCGATTGACCACCATCACAGACGACGATTGCACCGGTGATGAAGCGCGCTCCATCGCTCGACAGAAACAGCGCCAGATCGGCGATTTCGTCTTTGGTTGCAAAGCGTCGCAGCGGAATCCCGCGTGTGATCTGCTCGCGGATTTCCGGGGTGGGTGCGAGACGACGCATCCCTTCGGTGTCGTCGACTGCACCCGGGGCAATCGAATTGACTCTCACGCCCTGACTACCCCATTCGATAGCAAGGCATTTGGTCAGCATGTCCACGCCCGCTTTTGCCGCGCAGACGTGCGCCTGCAACGGCATCGGTATGAATGCCTGCGTCGCAGAAATGTTGATGATGGATGCTCCGGGTCTGCGAAGATGCTCGAACACCGCCCGGCAGGTATTGAACGTCCCGAGCAGATCGATGTCGATGACCGCTTTGAATCCGTTGGCAGACATCCCCAGCGCTGGCGCCGGAAAGTTTCCGGCGGCGCCGCAGACAACCAGATCGAGCTCGCCCAATTCGTCCCGCGATGCCTTGATCGCCGCGGCGAGGGCATCGTAGTCCCGGACATCCGACGGAAAACCGCCAGCTTTTACACCAGTTTTACGAATCTCGTCAGCGGCGCTATCCAGTTTTTCTTTCGTCCGCCCGATCAGCGCTACGTTGGCTCCGCTTGCGGCAAATCGCTGAGCGATAGCAAAGTTGATTCCGCTACCGCCACCGGTTATCAGCGCGTTCTTGCCCGCGAGTAGTTGCGATCGAAATATGTCAGCCATTCTCTAACCTATCCGTCCCATGAAATCGCTGAAAGTGGTTTGCATCTCGCTCCTGATCACCGGTTGCAGCGTAGCGGTGAATGCCGGCGGTTCGTCCAGTGGCGCCAGCGAAGCTTCGCTGATGAAGGCCGATCGCGATTTTGCCGATTCGACCCACCTGCGTGGAATTGACGGCTGGATGTCGTTCTACGCGCGCGATGCCATCCGCATTCGCTACCGCGCCAACATGGTGAAAGGGCACGATGCGATTCGCGCGTTCGATCTACCGAACATTTCTGACACGACCAGCACTCTGAATTGGGAGCCGACTGACGCCTACGTTTTCAGCGACGGGACAATCGGGTCGACAACCGGTCGCTTCTGGGTCGTTGGCAGAAAACCGGAGAACCTCGGCAAGGAGATCGCTCGCGGTCGCTACGTGACGATGTGGCGTCGTGAAGCAAATCGCTGGCTCGTGATAATGGATACGGGTTATCCGGATCCGCCCGTGACGGCCAGATAACAAAAAACCCCATACCCTTTCGGGTATGGGGGTGGCTACTGGTGGCCCACCCGTCCTACAAGCTCGACCAGTAGCTCTTCTTGCATGCAGCCGGAGAGGGGAATTTCCGGTCTTTGCACTGTTAGACTCACTCTACGTGCAAAGGGTTTAAGAAGTTGCTTGCATACATTGTAAAAGTTTCGCTGCGGCAAACTTTACCTCCGCCACAGCATTTTTTTCGGGCTGAAGAAGGGTCAGCCTTGCCTTTTTCTCCGGGTTGTCCCCAGGTTCAGCTCGGCGCTCGAGGAGAAAAGCTGTTCGACGGCCGCGCCGGACAGAGCCGCCACCGTCTCCCGGCTCAGAGAAAGCCTGGTCGAGCCACCACTTGGCGTCTCCTTGATCAAGCCTGCTGATCGCAACGCCTGCACGTGATGCGTTATTGTCGGCTTCGAGACATTCAGACTGCGCGCCAACTCGGCTGACGTAGTCGGCGTTCGCGCCAGAATCGAAGCGATCGCGTAACGAGTTGTGTCTCCCAGTGCACGGAAGACAGTTTCAGCATTGATGTCTGCGCGGAGTGCCAATTCGCGGGCAGTTGATGCCATATCGCGACGTACGATGCGATTGGCGAGGTCGAGATCGAACGCAACCGGGAAATAAAGAATCACCCGTCCGGAGCTGGTGTCGTACTTCGCCCACCACTTCCTGGTATTGAACGCAGACGGGATCACGAAGCACCGCTCGATCTGTTGATAGCGAATCGCTGTGCCGCTCTTGGGCTGAATCGCCTGCGCAGCGTCGTCCAGTCGAACCGGGAGGCTCAGTTGGGAATCAAGCGCCGCTGATGTCGCCTCGTCACGCTCATCGCGCATTCTGAAGGACTCATCTTCCAGCGGGGGCTCCAACGCTTTCCAATCATCGTGGAACCCGGTATTCCAGAAAGTCTCGAGAATGGTGGCGAGCTCGTCGCGAAACGGTTCCGGCTGCTTCAATAGCGAGTTGATTGCGCGGGTCGCCTGCGAATTCGCGTCGTACGGTCTCAAACCGAAAGCGGTGATCAGCTCTGTCCCGGGCGAGCTGTCGTTCGTTACGAGCTGCTTCAGCGTCCGTCGACCGCGTATCAACGATTCGACTGCGTCGCGATCGTGAAAGATCCCACCGAGAATATTTCGCTGGAGATCCTCAAGCGGTGTCTCGCGGATCGTGGAAAGCAGCTCATCGAAACTGATTTCTCCGGTTGCGGTTTGCGCCGCATCGGCAAGCAATGGCCAGAAGATCGGGAGTGGGGCAATGCGTGATGCAGCTTTTGCGAAGTCACGCGGCAACCGGCTGATCGCGACATTTTTCCATGCATCGAGCGGCGTACTACCGGCGCTCGTCAGCGTGTACAACGCGTAGAAGGCGTCGAACCGTGGTGTAACGCCGAACTCGATACGGGATGAAAGCGAGAGAGACATGTTAGCTAACAAGCTAACAAACTGTCAGTTGGTGCGCGGCCTCTTGATCGCAAAAACACCGTTGGTCATGTCGATCCTGACGACGCCGCTATTCCAGATATCGCCGCCGAGCACACCGTCGAGCGAGGCAAGTACCTGATAGACGGGAGCCCGAACTGCAGCCCCGCGAAAGATGATCGGGTAGCCGCGCACCATTACCCTGACATCAGGCATCACAGGGGAGCGCATCGAGACCTCACCGCCAAGACCCCCGACTCGCCGGCTCTCCACTCGCGCCGGCGAGACTTGCAGCTTGTCCAGCAGTGTTTCCGTGACGAAAGTCACCTGCGCGCCGGTATCGAGTCCGAAATGCAGCGGCAGTCCCTCGGTGCTCGACATTCTGATCACCGGTAACCCGACCCAGAACATGTTTCGATCGTTCTCGGGCCGCGACGTCGCCGGGTTCCGCAGCTTGATCACGCTCTCTCCGTAATCGAGCTCGAGGTCGAGGTGCCGTATGATATCGAAGCCAATGATGCCGTCGATCTTCACCTGCTTCGCGAGGAGCATGGACTCAGGCTCCCGCATCTGCATCATCGCTTCGTCGACGATCATCGCCGGTGCGTTGTCCACGACCAGTGGGCCAAGCTGGAGTTGAGCAACGAGTATCGGCTGTGCTTTTACTCTGCCGGTACTGGTTACGATCTCCAGCGTGTCGGGTACCAGCGCCTGGATGTTCAGATCATGGGCGACATCCGAGGAGAGCATCGTGAGGCTGGAGCCCGTGTCGAGCCAGAAGTTGTACTCCTTGCCGCCGATTTTCACCGGGACGAGCGGCGTTCCGACGGCAGACATCGACATCAACACGCGCGACTGCGACGAGCGGAACGTGAATTTCTTGGGAGGAATATTGCTGAACGCGTCCGCCCATAACTCGATGCTGGCGCGGTCGTGAAGGAACGACCGTTGTGGCGTCTCCTTCTTCAATTCGGACAGCGTTCCCCATTTCTCCTGGTACTGGAGTGTGGCGGTGTAGACGACGCGCGAACCAGCTCGAATGATTGAATCGTTCGCCGTCTGGCGCAGCGTACCCAGACGCCGTTCTGCCGTCTCGATGTCACCCGACATCAGGTTGTCGAGTGCCTCCGCAAATTCCTTTTCCGACTCGGTGCGAGCGGCGAGTACAGCGTCAGCGGGATGAAGCTCCGCCAGCGCCTCCCAGTACGACATACGTCGGGGGAGTCGAGCGGCGGCGGGGTTATGGACGCAGGCGAAAACGATCAGGCACTGCGTGACCGCAACCGCCCTCACTAACAGCCGCGGCAAATTGTGGAAGGTGTCAGGTACAAGCCTTCTCAAACAGAAGCTCCTGGTCGCCGACTGAAACGGGCTGGCGCGACGAGTGCGTACTCTCGCTGGGCTCCGGTATTTACGGCGTCAGGCACAAGCTAGGATGCTGAACAACGATAATCCACACGATTTGCTTCCCTCCGCCACTCCCACCCCCGATCCTGCTCCGCATCCCGGTCTGACCCTCCGGGGAATTCATCTGGGGATAGCCGGCTGGGCAATACGCCGGGAGCACTCTCACCGTTTCGCCAACGTCGGCACTCACCTGCAACGCTATGCGACTCTTTTCAACGCGGTTGAGATAAACTCGTGCTTCTACCGGCCTCACCGGCGCTCAACGTACGAGAAATGGGCGGCCTCGGTGCCGGAAGCATTTCGGTTTGCGGTCAAGCTGCCAAAAGTTATCACTCACGAGCTCAGGCTCGTCGGCGCAGATGCGCAGCTCGGCCAGTTTCTGGAAGAAACCTCCGGGCTCGGCGCCAAACGCGGGCCGATTCTCGTCCAACTACCACCAAGTTTCGCATTCGACCGGACAGTCGCTACCAACTTCATGGCCGAATTGCGCCGGCGTTTCGACGGTGATGTGGTCCTCGAGCCGCGGCACGAAACCTGGTTCACCGAAGACGTCGAGTCGCTGCTGCGCGATCATCGCGTAGCGCGAGTAGCAGCCGATCCTGCTCGTGTACCGAGCGCCGCACTACCTGGAGGTTATGAGCAGCTCGCCTACATCAGGCTGCACGGATCGCCACGAGTCTACTACTCGGCGTACTCAGTGGAAGTTCTGGAGAGTGTTGCAGTCTCGATTCAGGCGAACGCAGCAAGGGGAATACCGACCTGGTGCATCTTCGACAACACCGCGCTGGGCTTCGCCACCAGCGACGCCGTGATTGTGCAATCCCTGCTCTGATCTCTGTTGACATGTGGAAGGCCTCGCTGCAAACTCTGCCCGCTTAATCCCCAGTCATTTCCAGGAGGAATCACTTGATGGCGTCAGTTACAACCGTCCTCGGTCTCGTCGCGGGATCAGCGGCGGTCGCGACCCTCGCGGCAAGCAGCACATTCGTTACTACGTTATCAACGCCAGCTCAGATCGTCACTCACGCGGCCGAGCCGGCAAAAGCGAACGTTGTTCGCATAACAGGTGAAGATTTCAAATTCGACTCGCCCGATGTGATTCCGGCGGGATTAACCGAGTTCAGATTTCTCAACAAGGGACCGGCGCTGCATCACCTTGCGATTCTCAAACTCACCGGCGGCAAAACGATCGATGATTTGCGTGCCGTGCTCGCTGATCCCGGCCCACCGCCTTCATGGGTCAAGGAGTATGGTGGAGCGAACGCATCGGTTCCGGGCGAGGAGTCCAACGCTACTCTCAGTCTTACTCCAGGTAACTACGCTCTGATTTGTTTCGTGGACATTGGTGGCCCACCGCACTTTGCCAAGGGGATGGTACGCGCACTTCGCGTCGTTCCGTCGAAAGCGCCGAATCCGAAGCCTGCTGCCAGCGCCACCATGACTCTGCTCGATTACAGCTTCAAACTGTCAAACCCGATCCGCGCCGGGAAGCGGACCATTCGCGTGCGTAATCTCGGCAAGCAGCACCACGAGGTTCAGCTCGTCCAGCTCGCGCCGGGCAAGAGCGCGAAAGACATGATGGCTTGGCTGGGGAAGATGGAAGGTCCACCGCCGGGCAAGGCGCTGGGCGGAGTTGCCGGTATGGAAGCAGGAATGACCGAGTACTTCACCGCCGATTTTACTCCCGGCAAATACGCGCTGATCTGCTTCCTGCCCGATGCGAGAGACGGGAAGCCGCACTTCGCGCATGGGATGCTGCAGGAAATAGCGGTCAAGTAAAGCAGCAAAGTGAAAACTACCAGCCGGTAGTTTTCACTTTGCAGTCAATGTTGAATCCGTGAGACTCTTGAGCACTGTCTCGCTCTCATTCCCGTTCCGATCGATCGCTGATACCGCAATTTCATCGGCTGCATTTCCGCGCGCGGGACGCGGGATCGTGAAAAAGCGCTGCGTTCCCGGGTAAATATCAACTCGCCAATCATCGGCGTACCGCGTCCGAATGAGCCACTGCCATACGGGCTCCGTTCCCTGCGGATCCACAGAAACGGTGTTTGCACCGCTGGCTGAGTCGCGTCCAACACGCACAACCGGAGCTGCGGGCGGAACGCTGTCGATCCATGTCGACGCTGGGACCAATGCCCGGGTCGCGTAGGGGCCGGCAAGCAACTTGTCCATGATGCCGTCGCTCGGGAACATGAACGACCGCATCGAGAAGTAGACATTCCCAGTCGCCCCTGCTTGCGCGCGGGTGAGAGCAATCTGATCGAGCATCTCCGTCGCCGGCCAGCCAGTGAGCGTTCCATTCACCTTGTCGAGATAGTTCCCGGGCCAGATGTGGCGACCCTTCACGTTCTGCGAGACCCACCATTGAAGCAGCACGGGGTAGGCGAGACCCGGTCGGTCAATCGGCCAGTATAACTGCGGGGTGAAATAATCCGCCCACCCGTTCAGTATCCATTTGCGCGAGTCTCCGTAAATCTCGGCGTACGAATCGAAACCGTCCGCCTGCGGCGGATATCCAGGCCGCCACAACCCGAACGGGCTGATTCCAAACTTCACCCACGGTTTGACAGCTTTGATTCGGACGTACACCTCGTGAATCAGGGTGTCGACGTTTGCGCGACGCCAATCATCCTTCGATAACCCGCCACCCGAGCGACGGTACTTTCGAAAGCTGGTCGCATCGGGGAATTCGATCAGCCGACCGCGCCGATCCTTCTCCTTGTAAGGATAGAAATAGTCATCGATGTGCACGCCATCGATGTCGTATCGTTGCACGACATCCAGAATCACGCGCGTGGTCAGCTGGCGTACCTCCGGTTCGCCGGGATCCATCCACAGCATGCTGCCGTACTTCTTCACCAGCTCCGGATGCGTGACGCTGATGTGATTAGCGGAAGGCCGCGACCGCCCCGATGGATGATGCGCGCGATACGGATTGAACCACGCGTGCAGCTCGAGTCCCCGCTTGTGCGCCTCGGTAACCGCGAATTCCAGTGGATCGTACCACGGGCTGGGAGCCTGTCCCATCCGCCCGCTCAGGTATTCCGACCACGGTTCATACGGCGACGCATATAGAGCGTCGGCAGCGGGGCGCACTTGCAGAATGATTGCGTTGAGCCGCAATGCAACTGCTCGATCAAGGATGCCGAGTAGCTCGTCCTTCTGCTCCTGCGTCGACAGACCCGGCTGCGAAGGCCAGTCGATGTTTTGTACGCTAGCGACCCAAACTCCTCTGAATTCCCGTCGTACCGGTGGCGGAGTAGTAAGGGTTTGCGCCGAACTGACTTGCGATTGACCGCAAGCGGTGTCGTAACCGGCGAGCACGGAAAGTGAAAGGACGAGCAGCGTCAGTCGACGTGTGGGCATAGGAGAACAATGTAAATCGTATGCGCGTCAAACGGCTCGCGGTGCTTTCATTTCTTTTTACACTGGCCTGCAAACCACCCACCGCCAGCGAGCAAATGGATTCCATAATCTCGTGGCTCGGTACTGCGGGGATGGCCGGCCGAGCATGGCTCAATCACACGACACCAGACAAATACACACGGCAGACGCTGGAGCTGTCCCACGATTCACTGCTCGAGATTGGCAACGGTCTGTTCAAATCGCTTCCTCCCGGCGTCGATAGCGCATCGCTCGACAGCGCGCTGACTCGCAGCCGCGAACACGTTGCGCTGATGGCAAAACTCGTTGACCAGAAGGACGCGCCCGACTTCAGAACCCTTCTCGATTCTCTCCAGGCCGACGAGACCCTCGTCAAGCAGCTCGCCGATAGCGTCGAAGCAAAAGAACAGTGAAGAAAATCCTTCAGCTGACGCTCGGCATCGTCACCAGCGTTGGTGGCTTCCTCGAGATCGGGTCGGTAACCACAGCAGCGCAGGCCGGCGCTCGCTTTGGGTACCAGCTGCTGTGGGTGATTCTGCTTGGCACCGTGTGCCTGATTTTTCTGATCGAGATGGCCGGACGACTGGCAGCAGTGAGCAAGCACACCATTGTCGACGCGATGAGGGAACGTTTCGGGTTCCCGTTCTTTTTCTTCGTGCTGATCGGGATGGTCATCGTCGCGTTTCTGGTTCTTGTCGCGGAGCTGGGTGGGATTGCGTTTGCGTTGCAAATCCTCACCGGGATCCGCTTCCCATGGTGGGCACTGCCCGTATCGCTGCTGGTCTGGCTATTGATGTGGAAAGGCACGTTCAGCCTGATCGAGAACGGCGCGTCTCTGTTGGGGCTCGTCACGATCTCTTTCGTGGTGGCGGCGTTCAAGCTTGGCCCGGACTGGTCGAGTGTCGGCGCGTCGCTCGTCCCGACGTTGCCCGACTCCGACAAAGCGAATTACGGATTCATCGCCGTCAGCATTCTCGGCGCCTCCATCTCGCCCTACCTCATGTACTTCTACTCGTCGGGCGCAATCGAAGACAAATGGGACCGCTCTTACATCCCGATGAACCGGATCATCGCCGGATCCGGGATGACCTTTGGTGGATTTCTCTCGATGGCGGTATTGGTCGCTGCTGCGTTAGCACTCCGTCCCAAGGGATTGCAGGTCGACACGTTTCCTCAGGCAGCATTGCTGATGACGACAGCATTGCCCCGCTGGGGTTTTTACCTGTTCGCGCTTTCCATGCTGTTCGCCTGCTTCGGCGCCGCGCTGGAGATCTCACTCGCCATCGCCTACTTCTTCGCGCAGGGGTTTGGTTGGAACTGGAGCGAAGATCTCCAGCCGTCTCAGGACGCGCGCTTTGCTTTTGTCTACACGATCATCATTCTGCTGGCCGCGGTTCCGCTGATGCTTCGCGTGGACCCGATCAAAGTCACAATGGTGTCGATGGCGCTCACCAGCGCGACTCTACCGCTGGCCATCGTCCCTTTCCTGTTTCTGATGAACGATCCTCTCTACCTCGGCAAGCACCGGAACGGGTGGATCAGCAACACCGTCGTCGCGATCGTGATACTCCTCTCGTTCGTGCTTGCCGTCATTTCGATTCCGCTGCAGATAATCGGAGGTTGAGGTGCATTTGATTCGCGATGTACTCGACAAGCAGCTCGTCGACCGGCAGGACTGCAACATGGGGCGGGCGAGTGGGTTGATCGTGCACCTTGGTGAGAGTACTCAGCCGCGATTAACTCACGTTGTGATTGGCGGCCCCGCCCTATGGATGCGAATCCATCCGTCGCTTGGGAAGCTCTCAACGAAGCTTGCGCGCTTGTGGGGACCGAAACGCAAAGAGCCGGTCAAGATTCCCTGGTCGCGCGTGAAAACCGTCGGCAAAGACCTCAAGCTCGACGTCGACGCCAAGGAAAGTGGTGCTCTGGATTGGGAGCTCTGGATCGCGCGTCACATCATCGAGCGGATTCCCGGCGGCGGATCCGAAGAGGAAGAGTGATGGATATCAACATTGAGCTCCTCCTCGGCACAAAGGTCTGCGACGCGAATGGCGAGAAAGTCGGGCGCATCGAGGAATTTCGTGTCGAGGACGATGGTAACTCCTGCCGCATCGAGGCATATCTCATTGGGACATCGGCGCTCATACAACGATTGTCGGCGTGGACTCTCGTAAGGCCGATTCAGCGCGCTCTGCGCAGCAGGAAGCTCTATTCTGTTTTTGAGGTACGTTGGCAGGACATGGATCTGAGCGACCCGAAGCAGCCACGGCTTCGTATCTCCGGGAAGGACTTGCGGCACGCGAGGTGATATTCTCAACACCATGAGCATCGCCACGATCAATCCCGCCAACGGCCAGAAGATCAAAAGCTTCGAGCCTCACTCTCCCTCGCAGGTCGACACCGCCCTCGATCGCGCGGTCAGTGCTTTCGAGCAACACCGCCGCACGTCCTTTGCCGAGCGCGCGAGCCGAATGCGTAAGGTCGCCGGTCTGCTGGAAAAAGAGTGTCGCGAGCTCGGCCGCCTGATGACCCTCGAGGTGGGAAAACCAATCAAGGCCGCGGTTGCAGAGGCCGAGAAATGCGCGACGGCGTGCAATTACTACGCTGACAACGCTGAGCGTTTCCTGGCCGATGAGCCGGTAGAGATGGAAGGCGGACGCAACTGGATCACCTTTCAGCCGCTCGGTGTCGTGCTCGCGATCATGCCGTGGAATTTTCCTTTTTGGCAGGTGTTCCGCTTTGCGGCGCCGGCACTGATGGCAGGGAATGTCGGACTGCTCAAGCACGCATCGAACGTCCCCCAGTGTGCGCTGGCGATCGAGGACCTGTTTCGTCGCGCCGGTTTCGCCGACGGGGCATTCCAAACGCTGCTGATCGGATCTGAGGCAGTCGAGGGAATCATTGCCGATCCGCGCATCGCGGCGGTTACACTAACGGGAAGTGAAGGTGCCGGCCGCTCAGTCGCTGGCGCTGCCGGCAAGAATCTGAAGAAGTGTGTCATCGAGCTCGGCGGGAGCGATCCGTTCATCGTCATGCCAAGCGCCGATTTCGACGCTGCTGTTTCAACGGCAGTCACCGCCCGCATGATCAACAACGGGCAATCGTGCATTGCCGCCAAGCGCTTCATCATTCACCAGCAGATCTACGATCGTTTCGTCGATCGGTTTGTCGAGCGAATTTCCCGGGTGCGCGTTGGCGATCCGATGGACGAAAGCACCGAGCTCGGACCGTTGGCTACCGGCGCGATTCGCGACGAGCTCGATCAACAGGTACAGGCGTCGGTGAAGGCGGGCGCGCGCGTACTAACGGGTGGGAAGAGAATCGCGCATGAGGGCTACTTCTACGAGCAGACGGTCCTGGCCGACATTCCACCCTCCGCGCCGGCAGCACGAGAGGAGCTGTTTGGGCCAGTCGCTTCCGTCTTCAAGGCAAAAGATCTCGACGACGCTATCAACATTGCCAATGGTACCACCTTCGGCCTCGGCGCTTCGGCGTGGACGCTCGATAACACCGAGCGCGCCCGCTTTGTGGCAGAGATTCAGTCCGGGCTTCTCTTCATCAACGGCCTGGTAGCATCCGATGCGCGTTTGCCGTTTGGTGGTGTAAAGCACTCCGGATTCGGCCGCGAGCTCGGTGAATTCGGCATCCGCGAATTCGTCAACATCAAGAGTGTCCGCGTGATGACTGCGCAGGGCGAGAAGAAAACCGCGACCGAGTAGCTACAGCTCCATTACGAGCTGCACATCTTCGGCGATCGCCTCCGTACCGCTGCGATTCGTCAGCCACGAGACTACGAAAAACACCAGGAACGACGCCACCATTGCCACCGCAGAAGCGGTCACCCCAGAGGGGAACGTAAAGACCTTGCGGTAGGAAGCAGTCTCCAGTGCCAGCGTGACGATCAATCCCGTCATGATCGAAGCAATCGCGCCCGATTTCGTGGCGCCACGCCAATTCAAGCCGACAGCGAGCGCTGGTACGAGCGTCGATGCGAACAATCCCCAGCCAAAGATTCCGAGGAACGCGACCATGGTGTCGGATCGCTGCGCGGTAATCGCCGCGGCGACAGCGATCAGAATCGTTATCGCTCTGCCCCACCGGAGCTCGTTGGTCACTCTGCGCCCGAACGCAATCGGCAGATCGTGGGTGACAATTGCAGCACCGATGTTGATGAATGAGTTGGCTGCGCTCATCGTCGCTGCCGCGACCCCCGAGAACACCAGCGCCGCCAGCACGATCGGCGTCACATTGAGCAAGAGTGTCGGCGTCGCCTGATCCGGACTGGCGAGCGGGGGCAGCCTGCCGCTCACCACGAAAGCCTTCACGCCAACTCCGACTCCGAAATACAGCAGCAGTACCAGCACCAAGCCGAGGGTCTTCAGCAGTGGATACCATTTGAGCTGCAAGGGATCACGCAGCATGTAGTACTTGTGCACCGCCTGCGGCTGTCCAAGGGATCCCATTGAAAAAACGAAAAAGAACGAGATCGCCGCCAGCGGAGTGAGCTTTCCCCATGGCGCAAGAAAACCCGGATCGTGTTGGAGGATCGTCCTACTGATCTCGCCCAGTCCGCCGGCAAACTTCAGCACGAACAGAAACACCAGCACAGACGCCACGCCCATCAGTGTCCCCTGGAATACATCGTTGTAGATGCCTGCCAGAATTCCACCCGACGCGGAATACGCGAGCGTGACCCCCATGCCAATCCAGATGCCCCACCCAAGTCCGACGCCGAAGATTGAGTTGATCACCACTCCCATCGCCAGCGCGTTGGTTGCCATGTAGCCGACGATGCCGAAGAGCATCGCGATCGCTGAAACTCCTTGCGCTGCACGCGAGCTGTATCGCGCGCCAATTGCGTCGGGAATGGTGATCAGCCCGCGCGCTTCGCCGAGGAGACGCATGCGCTTCGCCAACACCCACGCTCCCATCACATTGGTAACCGCCGCCGGCAGCACGATGTACATCGCGCCCAGTCCAGCGGCGTAGACGAAGCCGGGACCGCCGATGAATGCGAATCCTGAGACCGACACTGATACCGATGCGACAGTGAGCGCGACAAGGCCGATTCCCTTGCCGGCAACGAAGAAATCGGAGGCAGTCCGTGTACGTCGGGCGGCCCAGACACTGATTCCGACGATGACGGCGAAATAGATGATGCCGACGGTGATGACAGCCGGCTGCGCCACGCGCGGCAACGCAGTCTGCATCAGAGCAAATGCGGGCTTTGTCAGGATCACTCGTCAGTCCGACCGTCAGATGCGTCCGGCATTTCCAGTCTGTTTGCGTTGGCGAGGCCAAGCTCACGCACCCGCGCGACATCCTGCGCGCTTAGGGTTTGCGTTTCAAAAGTGAGTGCGTACGCGACCGGCAGCACGAAGATCGGCAGCAGACCGATTCCATAGATCACGATCGCCGCACGCAAAGGAAGGCCAAGCCAGAGTCTGCTCATCGGACCTTCGGTTGCGGGCAATGCGAGGGCAGCCGTGAAGCCGATGATGAGAGTCAGAGCCACCAATGCAAACGGGACTGTGAGTCGGCCAATCCCTCCCGCGCCACGCGCCGCACCGAGGATCATGATCGCGACGAGCGAAATCGGAACTGCGATCGCGATCAGCCAGGGCGACCACGTCGGCGTACCGGACTCGCTGAATGCCGCGCCGTAGCTGATCGCGATTGCGATTATCGAGACAAACAGCGTCGCGATTGCCCAGCGTCGCGCCAATGCCGCGCCGCTTCGCTCCGAAAACCTATTCATCACAGCAAAGCCAGTAGCGCGAAAGTCGCCAGCCAATGTTCACCCATATAATCGCCGGCAACATATGGCATGCTGGCGCCGAGGTGGACTTCAGCAGCTTCGAGCGCGATCCCACGTCTGTTGTCGGTGGATCCCCATGTCTGTGCCAGTGACCGCCAGCACCAGGCGCGGCTCAGATTCAGTCCATCGAGGTGAGCGATTTTCCCATCGCTGCGGTCACTGACAGTTGCCGGCCTGAATAGAGTCGACGGCTCACGCGCCGAGACTTTTGGCAGAAACGCGTCTCGCCAGCTGGAGAATTCGGCTGCGCTCAACGCGCGTCTCATGCATTCCGCTTCCATCAATGTCGACGACAGAAAATCATCGCCGCCCGGCTCCCACGCCTGGGAGTCTGCATCATTCCCGAACCAACGTGTCGCAGTGCTACGCAACAGCTCATTTAGATCGGCATCATCAGCCTCGGCAGCGTAGTCCAGCGCCAATGCAATGGCGAACGCACTGTTGAAATGAGTACCGACGCGCGTCGGGTACGTTGCCTTGGGGAGAAATTCCTTGAAACGATTTGCAAACGCCTCGGCAAGCGGCTGCAGTGCATTACTCCACCGTCGTCGCCCTGAGTCGCCGCGATTGAGCTCGGCGGCCAGCATCAGCAGCCACGCCCAGCCATACGGCCGCTCGAAAGTGCCGCGCATGGGCTGCCCTAGATAATCCAGCTCGACTTTGATTTTGGCCGGCGCCAGTTGAGCGTCGAACAGACGCTCTATCTCTTCAGCTTCACCCAGTGATGGGAAGAGACGATGGACAGTCGCCAGCAGCCAGTATCCGTGCACGCAAGAATGCCAATCGAAGCTGCCGTAGAAAACCGGATGCAGCTCGCGTGGTGATTTGATTTCAGCCACATCGTTGATGACGTGGTCGAGCTTGTTCGGCAATTCGCGAGTCACGTGCGACAGCGCCAGCCGCGCGAACTTGCTTGCGAGCTCGGCGGTCAGTGAAAAGGAGCTCGTCACCGACGAAAGACCAGGAAGTTCATCAGCAGGATGTTCGCGCCGAGTAATATCAGCGCTGTCGGGATCTGGACCTTGATCACTGCGTTTTCATCGGGCAGCTCGAGCAACGCCGTGGGCACGATGTTGAAATTCGCGGCCATCGGCGTCATCAGCGTTCCACAAAATCCCGACAGCATGCCGATCGCTGACATGATCGTTGGATCGCCGCCAAATTTCTGAACGATCAGCGGCAAGCCGATACCAGCCGTCATAACCGGAAATGCAGCGAAGGCGTTGCCCATGATCATCGTGAACAGCGCCATTCCGACTGCATAGGTCGTCACCACCACGAAAGGGGTGTCGAGCGGGATCCACCGCTGCGCCAATCCCGAGACAACGTTGCCAACCCCCGCCAGCGCGAACAATGCTCCGAGCGCGGCGAGCATCTGGGGGAGCACGGCTGCCCATCCCACCGCATCGAGCAAACGTCGCGCTTCCCTTATTGGTGCGGAGATTGGCGGCCGCAGAAGAATCATTCCGACCGCCAGTGCAACCAGCGTCGCAATTGCCAGCGAAATGACCGTCACCTGTTTCACGTCGACGAGCGGCATTCCATTGATCGTGAGACGTTTGAACGCGAAGGTCCCGGCAACGGTGAGAATTGGGATTGTCAGCGCCGGTATGAACAACTTGTTGCCCCACCGCCTGGCGCTCTCCTCACGCTCCTGTGTAGAACTACGGTCCGCACCCTGACCAAGACCGCGAATGCTTGCCACCAACACCATCGCGATCACCAGAAATCCGCTCACCAGATCAGGCAACCGCGACCCAAAGAGAAAAGTGATCGCATAGACACCCCAGAACGCCGTGTTATTGAAGCGGCGCCGATTGGTGTGATCCCGCCAGTTGACGACCGACACGCCCGCCATCATCAGACCGGTCAACCAGTAGATGTGCTCGAGTGTGATCACGCGCGCTCGGAGTGTTGTGAAAGTTCCTTGCGCAAGCGACGGTCGAGCAGAAGCAGCCGTGTGCAGTGAATGATGAACGCACAGATCGCTGTCGGAATCGCCCAGATCGCCAGCTGCGTCGGCTCGACGTGGATTCCATTCTGATCCAGAAATCCGCGAATCAGCAGAATCGATCCGATGGCGATGAAAATGTCTTCGCCGAAAAACAACGCGATGTTGTCTACTGCCGCCGAGTTGGCGCGAATCAGGTTACGTGTCGCGTCCGGCAGCTTCCCGTACTGATTCTCGGCGGCGCCTTCAGCCATTGGCGCAATCAGCGGTCGCACCATTTGCGCATGACCGCCGAGCGAAGTGAGACCGAGTGCGGCGGTAATCTGCCGGATCGCGAAATACACCAGTAGTACGCGAGTCGCCGTCGCTGCGCGCAGCCTTGAAACGACTGCGCGCGCCCGCTCCTTCAAACCGGCATGTTCGAGTAAGCCGATCACTGGCAGCACCAGCCATACAATGGCGACGTACCGACTGGTAGTGAACGCTTTGCCGAATGCTGCTACGACTTCGAGCGGCCCAAGTCCGCTCGCAATTCCGGTTGTGAGTCCGGCAACCGTGACGACGAGCAGCGGATTTATCCGCAGGACAAATCCAACGACGACAATAACGATGCCGATCAGGGAGAACACAGGCACATAAGGTAGCACTCGGGGGTAAGTTCATGCCTAGCGCTTATGTCGTTGAAACTGCGCCTGTTTATCGCCGCCGCGTGCGTGTGCGAGATGCCGAAATCGGCAATTGCCATCTCACCCTCGATGGACACCCTGCGGACTGGCGGGGTGACCGATACTGTCCGCGCGCTGAGCGACACCTCGCAGACCTACGCCCTGTATCTGCCGTCTGCCTACGATCGGGCGCATCGCTGGCCTGTACTGTTTCTGTTGGATCCTCGGGGCCGAGCCCTCATACCCCTGCGATTATTCCGCGCTGCCGCCGAGCGGTACGGGTATATCGTCATGAGCTCGTATCAGACTCAAAGTGATGGACCAATCGAGCCCAACGACCAAGCCGTCAACGCCATGCTCAGCGATGCGCAATCACGCTTCTCTGCCGACGTGCACCGTTTCTATTTCGCCGGTTTCTCCGGCACCGGCCGCCTGGGGTGGTATTACGGGTACTCCATTCCGGAGAACGTCGCCGGGTTGATCGAGGTCGGTGCCGGACTTCCCACGCCGGATCTGCTCCTGCAGAAAAGTGTCGCGAAGATCACAACGCCATTTGCTGTTTTTCTGAGCGTCGGCACCACCGATTTCAACTACGATGAGGTGCTCGCGCTCGATGCGAAGCTGGATGCATTTGCCATCCGTCATCATCTCGAGACGTTCGATGGCACGCACAGCTGGCCGCCCGAATCCGTGTGTACTGCTGCCGTCACATGGATGGAGCTACAAGCGATGCGCGATGGACGCTTAGCCACAAATCGCACCTGGATCGACTCGCTGTTCGCGGCGAGCGCCAGGACCATCGATGAAATCGGCCGCACCGATGCGTACGCGGGATGGATGCGCTACCGCCAGCTGGCCGCTGACTTTGCCGGACTGCGTGAGACGAACACGGCACAGGTGAACGCCACAAAACTCGCTGAATCCGACGCGGCGAAACGAAGCGCCAAACGAATTTCACGGTTGGCTGCCGACGCTCAGGCGTACCGCGAACGGGAAGACACGTTCTTCGCCGACTTCGCGCGACCTGGATCGCCGCCGCCGACTGACGAATTGCGCTCGACATTACGTCTCGACGAGTTGCGCGATCGCGCCCGGCAAACTACGGATAGTTCGGACGCGCTGGCGGCAAAGCGCTTGCTCGCGTCGGTCTTTGTGCGTGCATCCTTTTACGAGCCACGTCGCTATCTCGCTCAGGGTGACACGGTCAAGGCGCTGGCGATGTATGCCCTCGCCCAGTCGATTCACCCCGAAGACTCACAGCTATGCACCGAGCGTGATCGGCTTTACCGGTCGTTCACAATCAGGAAGTCCGCTCCTCGCGAACTTGGTTGCGATCGTCGGTAGGCGCTTGGCGCTGCGGATTCCAGGTATGGGTTTCATCCCGTGCCTCCCGCAGCCAGGCGTACAGCGCATCGTAGATGACAAATCCATGTCGCAGCTGCTCCTGGTCGTTGGTGTACAGTCGCGACAAGCCCAGCGATACCGCCAGGAGCCCGGCACATTGCGGTGCAGTATCGAGTCTATCGGTGTCCGCACCGCGAACGATCTTCGCCAGCGTCAGCAGGGATGGGTCCTTCAGCCGATACTTGGCCAGAAATGCGTCAAAGCTGCAAAGCGGACCGTCGTGGGATAGCTCGACGCCTTCGATGTCGTAAGGAATCGCGCCTGTCTGTTCTGCCACTTTTCTGACATCGCTCGGCGGAACGAATAGGAACTCGGCTTCCTTATCGATGAAACGCGTCACCAGCCATGGACAAGCAACGCGATCGATCTTTGGTCGTTCACGGGTAATCCACTTCATGTCACCCTCCTTTGCTCACTGCCCGCCTGCGAGTGTTCTTGCTGCCGAAGAAGGAGTACAGGTCATCGAACAGGGTCGAACCCCGTTCGATTCGTTTGACATCGCTGTTCGTTGACTCGCAGATAGCGCGAATCATGGCGGCGGATCCCGCTGTCTCCGGCCGGTTGAACCGGTCGTCCTTGCAGTCGATGTCGTGGACGATCTCGCCGATGGCGATCAGCGCGAGATCGCGCGGAGTGAAGCGCCGTACGAGCGTTTGAAGAGTGCAGTCTTCGCCGACGTGGGTGTATTCGGCCTCGTACATGTCGAAGCGCAGCTCACCCGAACGCGCCTGATAGCGTCTCGCCGGAACGAACTTGAAACGGGCGCGCCGGTCTATGAAGCGCCTGATCATCCACGAGCTGGCAATTCTATCAACATGCACATCGGCCCGTGTCACCCAGACACTGCCGGGTTTGATGCGTTCGGGAGTCACTGGCTTCGGATTAAAGCCGCGTGCTCCAGCCGGCCCGAGCGCGAATATCGCGGCCAGGTCGTCGTTCGAGATCCCGGCAACAAAATTGGCTTCCGCGATCACCGCCGTTGCCCCCTCTGCTTCGACCTCTCTCCTCAGCCACTCGAAATCCTCACGTGCCTCCTCGCTCATCGGCAGGGCGTACACCGTCTTTTTGATCGAGACCGCTCCGAGCTTCTTGAGGCGTCTGGCCACTTTGACACGCAGGTAATCGGGCTTCGGCGGAAGCCGGTGGATGAACAGCAGCCATTGCCGTTTCGACCGAGACCCTTGTCGTTTTGCTTCGATTGAAGCATCCATTGATACAATTGTATCATCGGCGCCTGAGCGCGTCAAATGAGACCCATGAGAGCTCGGCCAGATCGCAATGGCGGAGACCGCGAAAATGCTGGTACTCGACGGACAGCAGGTCAGACAGCTTCTCGACATGCTCGACTGCATCGACGCAGTCGAGCGTGCATTCCGCAATCGGGCAATGGGATCGGTCGCGCGCAGTGCTGTCGCAGGTGTCGAGCTGCCCACGGGTAAGCTGCATGCGAAGCTGGCCACACTCGATCTCGCGCGGCGCTACGCCGTAGCCAAAGTCAATGCGAACCTGCCCGGGAATCCTGGCGAGCGGGGTCTGCCATCGATTCAGGGAGTGGCGTTGCTATTCGACGCCGCTACCGGAACGCCGCTGGCCGCTATGGACTCTGGCCCACTTACATCGATACGAACCGCTGCCACCAGCGCTGTCGCCGCCAGGTGGCTGGCGCTGCCGAATGCGTTCTGCCTGGCAATGATTGGCTGCGGCATCCAGGCACGAGCCCACGTTTCGGCAATGCTACATGTGCGACCAATCAGGCAAATACGTGCGTTCGATGCGAATCGCACGACTGCGGAAGAGTTCTGCCGCGAGATGAAAACGATTCATAATCTCGAGTGTCAGGCTTTTGAGGATTCTCCCACTGCCGCTCGATCGAGTCAGATAGTCGTTACATCGACTCCGTCGCAACGGCCGATCCTCGACGACGGAGACGTCGAGGCCGGCACCTTCATCGCGGCTGTCGGCGCCGATAGCGAGCATAAGCAGGAGATCAGCGTCTCGCTTCTCCGATCTGCCGAGGTTATCGTCGACGATATTGACCAGTGCACAAAGATCGGTGATCTGCACCACGCCATTACGGCGGGTGTCGTAACACCTGCCGACGTTCGTGCTTCGCTGGATCAGGTCGTCAGCCAACAGGTACGTGGACGACTCGACAATCGCGAGATCATCATCTTCGATAGCACCGGCGTCGCCATCGAAGATGCGGCTGCGGCAGCAGTCGTTTATGAAAGGGCTATCGACGTGAGAGTGGGAATCGACATCAGCTTCGGCCGATACCCGCTTCCCGCGCCACGCCTCCCGCCCGCTTAGCGCCCTATCCAGTAGTTGACCTTGACCTGAAAGATGTTGGTGGGACGATCGCGGAAAATCGCGCTTCTCTGAGCGGCAAAATCGAAGTTACCAGTCGGATCACTGCCGCTCCGGCTCTGCGTCCAGACGAAGAACACTGTCGAGCCGGGACGATATTCCCACCGCAGCACCGCATTCCCAATCAGCGAGCGGAACGTGAAATCCGGATCGCCAAAGGTGAATGGCACCGCCGGCCCGGCTCCGTCGGGATCCACCGTGTACTCCGCGTCTGTCGTAGCAGTCGCTGGCGTACGCGCGATCGTCCCAATGTCCTGCCCATACACCAGCTTGTGATAAGTGCGCGTCGCCGCGAACTCGCGGAATGACGAGTAGGCACCGCTCGAAATAAAGGGCTGCGCGAAGAGCTGCAGCGTCAGATTCGGATTGAAGGTCCAGTTCACCCTGGTGTCGAGCGACAGCGTCCGCGTCTTGATGAATGCGAACACGTAGCGATTGCCGTAGAAGGAAGATGCCGTCGGATCCTCAACCGTTGTCACGTACTGCGCGGCATCTTCATCCGCCACGAAACTAGGCGACAGACTGATGAAAACGTTCGTCGATGGCTTGATTGCCATCCCCGGCTGAATGATCAGCGTGTGCGTGTCAGAGTTGATGCCGCGTCCAACCTGCACCTGGAAGTCTCCGACGACGCGCTGTCGCGCATCACTCGACAGCTGCAGCATGCCGAACTTGTAGCCCGTTCTCATTACCACCGGTCCGCCACGCGTGAGACGGTCATCCAGTACCGTTGGATGGTAGATGGCGAAGCTGCGGACCTTCCAGTAATTCGGAAACATCGTCTCGTAGTAGGACTGCATCTGTGAGTCTGTTCGATCGCCGTCGTAGTTCAATTGCTGCTGACCGCCAACGAGCCAGGCGATCTCGCGATACCATTTGCCCGGCGTCGACCATTGACTGCCGATGTTGCCGCTCATCCACTTGTAGTCGGCCCGGCTGAGGAACGACAGATCGTTGACCTCGAAACCGGGACTGCGCCAGTTCTGACTCAGCTCCCACAGCCAGAAGCCGTTGTCTTTGGCGACGCGCGTGTAGAAACCGTAACCCTGAAGCGAGTTCGCACCCGGGCGATATCGCGTATCGAAGAGCCCATCTGAGGTGTTGCTGCGATCGGGACGCTGGAAGTAGTGCGCGCTCGACTGCTGCGTCGCGTCCATCACTGCGGTCGAACCCGCTACGTCTGAGAACAGCACCGATCCCATCCATGAGTAATTGCGCTGCCCCCAGCGATGATTCCAGTCAATACCGCCCGCTTCGGCGTGGCTGCGCAATCTGTCGGCGACGATGGTGTCGCTCAGGTCGCGAATCACTGAGGTGAATGCGGTCCCCATCGTCGTCGCTCCCTGATTCAGATCTTTCTTGACGCGCCCGACGAAATAGTTGGATAGCGGCTCGACCAGCTGGGTTTGCTCGGGCCCATTGGCAACAGCAACGTAGCGTGCGTTCTCGCGACTCGTCACCGCATCTAAAAGTCCGATCGTGTAGCCACCAGTGGTGCGGCCGGTAATCTTGCCCGCGCCGAGAATGGTGGTGTTATCCGGCGTGTCGGCGAAAGCAGCATTGTCGCTGACGTAGCCGTTCAACTGTGGCGGCCTGCCAATGCGGCGGGAATAGAAGAAGTCCAGACTCGATGTGTTGCTGCAGAAGAAGCAGTTCATGCCGCCGAAATCGAATGCATTGCTGCCCGCGACGAAGAACGGCCTTTTTTCCTGATAGTATGTCTCGTACGCCGACAGGTTGATCGTCGCCGGATCCACTTCGACCTGACCGAAGTCGGGATTTATCGTCGCATCCAGCGCCAGGCTTGGCGTCAGCAGATACTTGATGTCTGCGCCGGCGCTCATCTGACCGTAGCTGCTGTTGTGATAGGGATCGCCGGGCTGCGCATACTTGAACCCGGCGCGCGACGCGAAGTACGGCAATAGCTCGAGCTGACGCGGCTGCGGCCCGATCTTGAGTCCCGTAAGCGATCCGTAGTATGCCGGACCACCGGGCTCGTTCAGCTTCCGGAACGACCACATGTCCTGCTCGTGCTCACGATCTGTGTAGCGCCAGATCTGCATTCCCCAGGTTTGCAGGCTGTCGCGTGAAAAGCGCAGCTGCGAATATGGAATACGCATCTCGGCGGTCCAGCCGAGTGAATCGACCTGTGTCGCCGCTTCCCAGATCGGATCCCACGATGGATCACCGTTGAACTGGTCTCCCCGCACTCCTGCCGGGTTAACCTCGAACCAGGCCCCATCGACTTTGTTATGGTAGGGATCCAGCAGCACAATCAGCTTGTCAGTAGTGAGCGAATTGAAGCCGCCGTTGTTGCCGTTCGAGTCCAGCAGTTGATCGCGACGCGAGACCGGCGCACGAATTCCCCGTTTGCCAAGTGAGTCATACATGCGAGCGCCGATGTAGAGTGCGTGGTCATCGAACAGGATTCGCACTTCCGTTCTCTGCGTCGGAGCGGCGCCTTCTTTTGGCTGTTGCTGATGGAAATCAGTGATTGGCCGAGCTCGCGACCAGGCCGACTCGTCGAGGCGGCCGTCAATGCTGATTGCCGCGGTCGCCAGGCTGGCTATTGCAACGGGTAGTGACCCAGCTGTGGAGTTGGTCTGAACGCTTGCGGAACTAGTCTGAACCGTCGTCTGCGCACTGGCGCTGAGCGATAGCAGGCTAAAAAGGCCAAATAACAGCGCGTGTTGGGCTGCTACACGCGCTGAACCTTGCAGCATCTTTTCAGAACGGTTTGACGACTCGAGCGAAAAAGCTGATTTTGACATCGGTACCACAAGGACGGGTTAGTGGACATCAGTTTGGACAAGTCTTCCTACGGGTCTGGTTTGAATTCGGTTTCGGTCGATAGCCTGCCCTTGCCCTCGCTCGAATTGCTCGAGGAAGCAGCGCGTCTCGTTCACCGGCATATGCCGCCCACACCGCAGTATCGGTGGCCCCTCCTCGATCGGCGAACGGGCGCACGGGTCTGGGTCAAGCACGAGAATCACACTCCCACCGGCGCGTTCAAAGTCCGTGGTGGTCTGGTTTACCTACATGAGCTTTGCCGAAATGGCGATAAACCGGAGGGTGTCGTGTCGGCGACGACAGGCAATCACGGCCAGTCCATCGGCTTCGCCGCCAGGGCTCACGGTGTTCGTGCCGCTGTTATCGTCCCACGCGGAAACAGTGTCGAGAAAAATGCCGCTATGCGCGCGCTTGGGGTTGAAGTAGTCGAACACGGTCGTGACTTCCAGGAAGCTCACGAATACGCGGATGAAATTTGCGCCGAGCGTGGCTGGCACCGGTTCCCTTCATTCCACCATCTGATCGTACGCGGCGTCGCTACCTATGCCCTCGAGCTGTTTCGGGCCGTGGCGGATATCGAGACAGTGTACGTCCCGGTCGGGTTGGGAAGTGGCTTGTGCGGATTGATTTCAGCGCGTGATGCATTTGGTCTCGATACACGCATCGTCGCCGTCGTTTCCGATCGTGCACCTGGATTCGCACTTTCCTTCGAGCAGGGACGAGTGGTGTCACACGAGACGACAACCAGAATCGCCGACGGAATGGCGTGCAGGACTGCCAATGAGACGGCGCTGGCAATCGCTCGCCGTGGCGCCGAACGCGTCGTTCAGGTAAGTGATGACGAGGTCGAGGCGGCGATGCGGGCCCTTTTCGCCGACACACACAATACCGCCGAGGGCGGCGGGGCCGCGGCCGTTGCCGCGCTGCTCAAGGAACGTGAGATAATGCGCGACCGCACCGTTGCCGTCGTGCTATCCGGCGGCAACGTCGACACTGGTGTCTTCAGTCGGATTCTCGCAGCGGGTTGAGTCCGATCGCGAAAACTCCGTTGGTCGCGTCGATGCGAATGGTCCCGTAACGCGCAATATCACTGCCCAGAATCCCGTCGCAGTTGATCATTCCCGAGTACGCCGGTCCATACACGAATACACTCTCCAGGTGCACGGTTTTGCCACCCAGGTCTATGGGGAGTGTGCGAATGATCTTGCCAGCACGCTGTCCCGTACCGGCGATTCCATAGACCTGGCCCTCGGAGCTGGCCGTCGCTGCGCCGGTTTTGTCCAGCGCCAGCGCGTTGAGAAAGGTCCCCTGCGCACCGGTGTCGAGAGTGAAATGAAGGGTCTCACCACGTTTGGTGCGCACTTCGACGAATGGCTTCCCCATCCACGTCAGATTGTGCGGTGAGTATCCGGCAGGCTGCGGACGACGGATGGAGATCAATCCGCTGCTGTAGTCCAGTGAGATGTCGAGCTGACGAATGGTGTCCCAGCCGATGATGCCGTCGATGTGCATGCCCGGCGACCGACTGCGCTCCGGCGTCGAATTGAGTGCCATATGCGACGCATCGACTACAATGGCCGGCGTATTCTCGAGCAACAGCGGGCCGATTTCGATGCGTCTGACAAACGCTGCCTTGACGGGTGCTGAACCACCAAATGTTCGAACCGCGAAATTGTCACTGGACACGACAGGTACACCAACCTCGCGTGCCACGTCGGAGTTCAGCACAGTGATGCTGGAGCCGGTATCGAGCCAGAAGTCGTACTGCTTCCCATTGATGCGTAGCCGGATCGTCGGCGTTCCGATTGGGCTGAGACGCAGTGGCAACAATACCGAGTCGACACTCATCGATAGCCGCTGCTGCTCCGTGTTATTGAACGCAAAGCCCCAACGCTGAAAATCCTGGACGATTTCCTTGTCGCTTGGGCTCAGATGCGGGCTGAACGAGAACGATCGCAGCTCAGCCCACTTGTGTTCGTATAGCAGCGTAGTGGCGAGCATTATTTGAGATGCTATGCCCACGTTCAAGTCGGAGGGCTGTGAGCTGCCTGCGACGAAGGCTTTTTCCGCGCCTTCGGTGTCACCGTCCGCCAGCAGCGACATTCCGCGCGCAAAGATCGACTGTGCATCAGTCGCCGCGGTATTACGCACCGCAGCGAGGTTCAGATCTGCGACTGCGTCCCAGTATTCCGCGGCGTTGAAAACCGGGCCCGATTCCGGAATCGCTGGTACGACAGGGCTGACGTCCGCAGGCTCGATCGGCGCTCGCGAGGCAGAGTAAGGCCCGCCACCGGTGACGAGGATACTATCGTCATGGCTGCTGAAACGAACTTCCCGCTGCCATTGTGCAGCGGCCACTTCCGAAACGCCAAGCAGCAGCGCTGAAAAAGCGAAGATGATCCAATTGCGGACACTAACGGCGTCGAGTAAAAGCAGCTGCTTCGACTGCGTTGCGCCCATGCTGGTCCTGCGCATGCGGCCCCCCTCTGGATTTGATCGGAGCTCAGTGAGCTGGTGGGCCGCAGCTGCGTACTCCAATAACGTTTGATAGCTCGAGCGCGAAAAAGGTTTATCGGCAGTTTTGTTAGAAGGACATCCACCTCGTCATTTTGAGCAGTAACACGTTTTCGGGACTTGTTCTGAATAGCGCCGACGCGTCGCGGGATAGCTGAAACGCCCTGTCACTATCAGAGTGACGACCTTGCGACCAGACGAGGAAAAGCGTCGAGCCCGGGCGGTATTCCCAGCGCAGCACGGTGTTTGATCGGAACTCGCGCACATTGAACGCGGGATTGTCGAACTCAATGTCGACGACACCGTCACCGTTCATATCACTACTGTAAACATCGCCAGCTAGTTTCGGTGCGATCGACTGGAAGCGATCGGCGTAGTTCCTGGCGCGGGGCAAAACGACTTCCTTGAAATCGGAATAAGTCGCCGCCGAAAGAAATGGTTGTGCGTAAAGCTGCAGCGTCAGCGCCGGCGAGAACGCGAAATCCAGGCGTGTTGTCAGTGAGGTCGTCGTGCGATTTAGCGCGCCGAGCACGTAATGAGGCGTTGAGCCGGTACCGCCCTGTGCGACATAGAAGATGTCGCTCTTGTCGCGACCGTACGTCGGTGCCAGCGTCAGCGTCGCGCTGCTCCACGGTTGCCACGCGATGGTTGGCGCGAAAGACATCGACGTCGTGCCGGGATCGTCCGCGTGAAGAACGCTATAGGAACTATTAACGCGCAGGGTTTTCTGTTGCGGCGAATAGAAATTGCCGAAAGCGACCCACGCGCCTCCTTCGTTCAGCAGCGGACCGCCTCTCAGTCGGAGAGTGCGAGCTGGTAACCGTCTCCCGACTCGCAGAAACGATCCCCAGAAGCTTCTCAGCTCACCCTGCAGATCGACGTTGAACTGCGTGAACGTCCGCTCTCCGCCGTATGTCCACCACGACCAGGTGTTGCCGAAGATGCTCCAGTTATTGAGCACGGAATTCGGTTGCGTCTGGACCGTTCCCAGCCAGACGAAATCCTCGGACCAATCGGCAACCTTCTGTATACCGAGGTCGTTGACCTCGAAGCCCGGGGTACGAGTGTAGAACGCGTTGCCGTAACGCACTCTCCCCGTCATGCGGTCGAATTGCAGACGCCCCGCAATTCCGGTTAGCGAAGTGCGTGTAGTGTCGTAGTCGATGTGATCGGCATCGGGGCGCTGAAAGTAGTGGGCGGAGGAGCGCTGGGTTTCCGCGATCGCCGCCGCCGATCCGTGTACCGCCGATCCGAAGAGCGAGCCAAAGATTTCGTGTGTGCCGCCGGCGTCTCCGCCAAAGCGATGACGGAAATCCAACCCCCCACTGTAGGCGGCATCATGCAGTTGCGACGCTGCAGTTCCGAGATTGAAGCGATTGGTGGCGGTGAGCATCGCCCCAATCGCTGACTTCCCCGCGCGCAGATCCTGCTGCACACGCATCACTGCATAATTCGCGGCGGGCTCGACGACTGTGCGCGTCCGCCGGTTGTCGCTATCAACGGCGTCGGCAAACTCGGCGCGCGTTACCGCGTCGAGCAGACCGACGGACAGTCCGCTACTCATTTTTCCAGACAGCTTCGCCGCGCCAAGGATCGTCGTTTGCTGCGGCTGTCGAACAAAGCCGTCTTCGCTGTCGACGCTGATTTGCGGCGCGCGGCCAATGCGTCGCGGATAGAAAAGTACTTCGTCCGGACTCTCGTAGATCGATAACTGGAATAGCGCCCCGTTCTCCACGAAGAACGGTCGTCGCTCCTGCAGTGTCGTCTCGAATCCCGACAGATTGACCTCGGACGGATCGGCCTCGACCTGGCCGAAGTCGGGGTGCACGGTCAAATCGAGCGTGAGACCGCTATTCAGGCCGACTTTTGCGTCGAAGCCGGCGCTATTGGCAAAATCGGTCGGCCGAAAGAACGGATTCGCCCGTTCGCCCGGCGCTCGCGTCACACTGGCACTCACATACGGTGTGATTTCCCGTCGGCGCGCTGGCGTCAGAAAATCGATGGACGTCAGCTCACCGAAACGGGATACCTCGCGCTGCTCGCCACGCGGTACCGGAGCCCAGCTTGACCATTCCTGACGTCGCCCGATGTAGCGATAAAAGTTGATCCCCCACGTCGATGGCCGATCGGCAGACACGGTGTAACGCAGCTGAGATAAAGGAATTCGAAATTCCGCGGACCAGCTCACCGAGTCCCGCGAGACCGCCACGTCCCAGACTGCGTCCCAGCTGTAGTCCCACTGGATGTCGTCGTGCAGGTAGACATCGACCTTGGCGCCAACGGGGTTGACCCCGAAGTGAAAGGCGGTACGACGGTCGTGGAAGCTGTCGAACAGAACTTCCAGCATGTCGGTGGTCGCCATCCCATCGCGGCGCATCAACGGTGCCACCAGGCTGTCAGGCGAGTCGAAGGCACGCATGCCGACGTAGACGGCATCGCCAACGAACACCACCCGCGCCTCCGTGCGTCTCGTCGCCGGTACGCCGCCTTGCGGATAGTTCTGCGTGAAACCAGTCGCCAGAGGGGCAGTAGCCCATACCGGGTCGTCGAGCCGTCCATCGACACGAGGCGGCACGGTTTCCTTCTTTCCCTGCATCACTCGCAGCCCGACGGCGCTCGATTCAGCGACCACCTTCGGCTGCGAAGCGGCTAACAGACTGAAATCGGCTCCCGTCAGCTGCTGCGGCGCGCAGAGCAGGAGATAGCAAAACAACATCGGAGGTAGCTCCTACTAGATTTGTAGTAGAAGCTACCTCCGGTTATTCCACCTCGCAACTAGTTATTTAGTAGATAACTTGTATCCGATTAGTAACTAGCTGATATCTGGACCTGGAACCCCATCCCCTCCAGCATGCAGTGCAGCGCCCCCGGCTCGGGCAGGAAGGCAGCTGTCGCGACGAGGATCGCTGCCACCAGCACCATCCGCGCTGCCCTCATCCGCCCTGAGCGACGCTCCGCGGTTATGATCTGC
The DNA here is from genome assembly GCA_036377095.1 of Gemmatimonadaceae bacterium. GTDB lineage: Bacteria > Gemmatimonadota > Gemmatimonadetes > Gemmatimonadales > Gemmatimonadaceae > UBA4720. The sequence continues at coordinate 26,732 of DASUZC010000039.1, read as the reverse complement.
AGCCGCTCCTCCAGCGACGACAGCGGCCGAGACAGCGCCGGAACCGGCAACCTGCAACCCGCTGCACGCGACCCCGCCTCGAGCAGCAACAACCCGTAAGTGCGCGGATCCGACCCACGTCTCAACACCCGCGAATCACAGTCGACTTCCAGTGCCACACGCAGCCGACGCGCAATCCACCATACGGCCGGATTCCACGGCTGCGCCACGGTCGCCACCAGTGCGAGCGCACTGAGCAGATGATCACCGGCGCGCTGGTGCTCAAGCTCGTGTGCCATGATCAGAGACCGCACTCTCTCACTTTCAGCCAGTGCCCACCTCGGCACCACTATCGCGCTGCGAATGAGACCGACAATCGCCGGCCCCTCGGCTTCCGACACCAGCACCGAATGTCCATCAACCGATGCGCGATCCCAGGCACGGCGCCGCTGGACCAGCCGCCAGATCGCAATGGCGAACATCGTCGCCGTCAACGCAGACATTGCCCACAACATCGGTGACAGGAAGACATCCCACTTCGTGAACGAGTTATACAGCTGGATGTAGCTCGATGCCGGCCCATCCAGCCATGTCGCCCCATGTCGCCGCGGAATGAAGCGGATCGCACCACCAACAGCCTCGTACAGGGCCATCACGCTCGTGCCGATAGTTGCCGCGAGCGCGGCAAACCAGATCCACCGACTTGGCTTCCCAATCACGCGGGCTGAAGTCTCCAACGCGTGCGCGGCGAGGATGGCCAACCCGCCGATCAGCATGCTGTACATCATCCATCCAAGAATCATCGACTTGCCTCCTTCAGCCGGGAGTCCAGCAGCTGACGCATGCGCTTGAGCTCCTCAGGCTTGAGTTTCCGTCCTGAAACCAGCTGGGTCAGCAACATTTCGGCTGACCCCGAAAAGACTTTGTCGGTGATGCGATGAAGCGCGGATTGGCCGGCAGCAGCGCGCGGCACCAGCGGTGCGTAGCGGTGCGCTTTCCCCTCCTCTCGATGCCCCACGTAACCCTTCGCTTCGAGAGTGCGCAGAACGGTCAGGACTGTCGTGTATGCAAAGTCCTCTTCCAGCGCTTCGCGAACCTCGGCGACGGTGGCCGATCCCTTGTCCCACAGGATCGCCATCACATCGAGCTCTCGTTCGGTGAACGACACGTCCATGCGGCGGCCTGCTACGAAAAGATTAGTAATACTCGTCCGCAGGCGTGGAGCTGTCAACTAGCTAATTAGTTGATCAGTCCTGAATTGGCGCCGTTTTTACAATTCGTTTACAAAGGGGGAGTCGGGCGTCGGTGTCGCCCTGATATCACGCTCGCGCTGCAGGCAGCAGGTAAGCTGCCGACTGCAGGCCGCCCGCTGCAGGCTGCTCTTAAGAGGCGCCGGTCAGAATCGAACTGACGAATAGCAGATTTGCAGTCTGCCGCCTTACCACTTGGCCACGGCGCCGTACAGGAAAGTTACCGGGTTCTCATGTTCCAGATCAATCGCGCCACGAAAACCCCGAGTAATAATCCGACGCCGACGATCACCAGCAGCGCGATGAGCGTAAGAATGAGGGCCCCAACGGAATAACCTCGCCGCGTTACAGGATTGGCTGCCTGCTTCGACAGGTGACTTTCGAGCAGCGCAACATTTCGGGTATTGGACTTCCATGCCGCGTCGAACAGATCACCAACCGCCGGCACCGCCCCAAGCAGCGTATCGAAGCCGACGTTTCCCAACATCCTGACAAGAGTGAATCCAGGCACGTCCGCGCGCGCTGCCTCGAGAACTATGTAAGCCGAGAGCACTGCTCCGATCAGATCGCCGATTCCGGGAATCAATCCGACGATCGGATCGAGACCGATTTTCCAACCGGTGCCGGGAATCGAGATCGAGTTGTCGAGCAATCGCGCAATCACCCGCACGCGGCGGGTCCTGCTCGCGGGATCGTCACGCATCATCTCCTGCCCGGCAACTTCAACTCGACGATTGGTTCTGCTCACCGCCCGGCCTTCGCCTCCAACGCGGACATTCTTGTCGAACCCGGATATGGCGTGTTGCCCTTGATCGCACTCCAGAGAATGCGGTTGAACAGGTTTTCGTCAGCCATGTCGACTTTGTCCAACCTCAGTTTCTTCGACGCGGTCGCCAGTGCGGTTTGCGACGGATTCTTCTCGTCGAGCGGCACACTTGGGCGCAGAGCGGTGTACGGCGTGAGATCCGGTGTCGATTCCCAGATTTCGCGGAGCGGGCGCCCGTAGTGATCGAACTGCGACATCGTACCCAGGCCAAGTATCTCCTCGATTGTCGCCACCACATCACTGGTATTGGCAAAGCGATGAAAAACCTTGCCGCGATTCCACGCCGAGACCACCAGCAGCGGCGACCGATGTGAATCGATGTGATCGGGTCCGTCCTGGGCATCATCTTCCAGGACGAACACTACCGTGCTCTTCCAGAAGGGACTCTTCGACAATGCTTCGATGATTCGCCCCAGTGCGAGGTCATTGTCAGCCATGTATGCGCGCGGCGTAGGTTTGCCCGCGCTTGCACCCGAAGTGTGATCATTTGGCAACGTCATTATCTCGAACGCCGGCATTTTTCCGGAGCGCACAAATTCCTGGAGCTCGTTGATCCAGACATCGGCGCGCGCCTGATCCGGAATGTCGAGATTCCAACCCGAGTACTCGGTGTTGGTGTGCCCGACCAGAGCGCGTTTCGTCGCTACGGTTCTAACTGACGATCCGGGTTTCGGTGCATCGTCTTCTTCACTCACGAATTCGCCATAGTTCCGATACGCAATCCTGGCGCGCTCGGCGAGATTCCATAGATAGCCGCTCGCCGGCTCCGAGACGTCGTCGTCAGGAATCGAACCGCGGTTCGTTCCCTGATAGTCGTAGGTGCGGCCACGCGAGGAGTAGTGCGAGGGAACCGTCTTCTCGGTGTAATCCGTCGCGTAAGCAGCTGTTGACCAGTTGTGTCCATCCGGACTCACTTCCGCGTTCACGAAGAATCGATCGAAGATTCCAAATCGCTCGGCGAGCGCATGGTGATTCGGCGACACGCTACGCGGAAAGAACAGCAGGGTTGTATCGCCGTCCGCCTGCGGCAGATCACTCAGTACCTGATCGTAAGTCCGGTTTTCCTTGATGATGTAGATGACATGCTCGAATGGCGGATAAGCCCTTCTGGGACGGCTGGCGTTCCAACTGTTGGCAGCGGCGACACGCGTTGTGAATTGACCCAGATCATTCGCGCTTGCATTCGCCGCCGGCACTACTGTCAGCGTGCCGTTGATCTGGCCGAGTGTGTAATCCGCCGTGTGCGGAGGCATTCGTTGTCCGGGCTGCCAATGTTTCGGGTTCGGCGCAGTGCCGCGCCCCTTCGCGTTCGCCACCAGCAGATCATTGCCATCCACCACCACTGCCGCTGGATACCATCCAACTGGAATTCTCCCGATCAGAGAATCCGCGGTTGCCACTGTGGCGACGCCCGAGCTGCCGGCGGAGAGCGTAAAAACTGCCACAGCGTTGTTGTCAGCTTCGGCAACGTACAGGCGACTGCCATCAGCTGACACCGCGAGCGCATTGGGCGTGCTTCCCTCCCCCGTCGCCGCAGGCGTTGGATCGCTCAACGTTGTTAAAACCTGCAACCGTCGCGTATCGACGACCGCGATCTTGTCAGTGCTGCCGGATGCGACGAACAGCCGGTTGCCGTCGGGACTGAGCGCCATCGCCGACGGATGACGACCGACTCGAATTCGCGTGCCGCTTTCCAGCGTCCCGTTCCCACGCGGCGGAAAAGCAGAAACCGTCCACCCGTTCCACGCCGAGACGTAGACGAGGCCATCTCGACCGACGACTACGCTGTACGGGTACTTCTCCGTCGGCAGTCGCTGAACCACCCGACGCGAAGCAAGATCGATTACCGCTACCGAGTCAGCGAGGTTCTCCGCTACGTAAAGAGTTCGTCCATCATTCGAGATCGCGATCCCCGCCGGATAACGAGTGCCACTATGGCCCGGCTGCTTGAACGCCAGCACGATCGAGTCGGCGAGTGTTGCGCTTCCATCACGCCAGTCAAAACGATAGATGACGTCCTGATTTCCGCCGGACGCGTAGAGCGACTTGCCATCCGGACTGAACGCGAGTCCCAGAAAAACTGCCGGCAAAGAGACTTTCTGAATCACGCGCATCGAAGCCCGATCCACGACCTGGATCCCCTGCTCACGCCATCCGTTGAGCAGGACTACCACTCGATTCCTGTCGGGTGACAGCGTCATCGCCAGTGGCAGCGGGCCGAGGTCGAGCGACGTTCCCGCGGGATCGAGCAACGCACCAGTCGGCAGCCGTCGCGGGCCGCCAGGATCTTGCGTCGCTACCTCGGAATCGACCCGTGTCGAAGGTGCGCCGCACGCGGTCAGCACCACTGCGGCTAGAAGTGCGAGCTGTCTGGTCATGCCGCGAAAGATGGCATTGACACTGGTTTCTGCCAGTCTGATAATCCGCAAATGAGCAGCACGTCAGTTAAGGTGGCGATAATTCCGGCGACTCGCGCGGATATTCCTCTCATTCGCCAGTTCATCCTCGAGCTCGCCGAGTACGAGCGAGCATTGCCAGGCGAGGCTCCGGTAACTGAACAGGATCTCGCCGACACTCTTTTCACCGAGCGACCGGCGGCAGAGGTGATCATTGCATATCTGGACAACCAGCCAGTTGGCTTTGCTCTCTTCTTTCACAATTACTCGACCTGGCTCGGCAAGCGCGGCATTTATCTCGAGGACCTTTTTGTCAGGCCGTCTGCGCGAAAGCACGGAGTCGGGTTCGCGCTGCTGCGTGAGCTGGCACGCATCGCGGTTGAGCGCAACTGTGGACGGGTCGAATGGTCGGTGCTGAACTGGAATCAACTGGCGATCGATTTCTACAAGCAAATCGGCGCCAGGCAGATGGATGAGTGGTCGACTTTCCGCCTGTCTGGCGACGCACTTTCGCGCGTGGCGGGCGACGCCAAATAGCCGAACACTCTTCCCGCTTCCCGCATCCCACTTCCGCTATCGGTGCTCGGTGACTCCAACCTGGCGGCAATACTCGAGCACTGGACACGTCGAGCACTTCGGAAGTCGTCCCGTACAGACGTGTTTTCCAAACGGCACCAGCAGTCGATTGATCTCCACCCAGTATTTTCGCGGTAAGACTTTCTCCAGCGCTTCTCGCGTTCCCTCGGGAGTTGTCGACTGCACGTAGCCCCAGCGGTTTGTCACCCGATGAACGTGAATGTCCACGCTTATCTTCGTTGCCCCGCAGGCAATGCCGAGCGTGAGATTCGCGCATTTCGGTCCAACCCCGCGAAACGACGTCATGACTTCAAAATCGCACGGCAGATTGCCGCCGAATTCCCCGGCGACTCGCTTCGCCATGTCTCTAATGTCGTGTGCTTTCGTTTCGTAGAAGCTTGCCGGTCGAATAAGCTCGGCGATTCTGCGCACGGCGAGCCGGCTGATCTCTTTAGGTGTAGGCGCGACTTTGAACAACCTGATCGCCGCTGGCAGTGAAACTTCGTCCCTCGTTCGTACGGAAATGACACAGGCAGCCAGTTGATGAAATGGCGTCGCGTAACCCTGATCGGCCAGATCGAACATCGCGGCATCTGCAAACTGCTTAACTTCATGCCTGATTCGATGTAACACCTCATCGATATCGAACCGACGTTTTGCCATGGAGCCCAATGATCTACGGCCGTAGGCCGCGCCAGCTGCTGGTGGTGTGGGGCATTTCAGTGGTGTTGATCGTCCTCATTTACTGGCTCGAGATCAGCGCTCCGGCATTGCACGAGCTGTTGTTGCCATTCTACTGGATCATCTTCGGAATGGCGCTCGTTCTAACGTGGCGCTGGCTGCGTGCCAGATCGAAAAAGGATCGTCGAATGGGCGACCGCCGGCGGAATGACCGGCGCGAATCACCCGAATCGGGATCTTGAACTTTGGCGAAGGCCCTGAAAAGCGTGGATCCTGAGCGCGGATCGCCGCTCGATCGACGTCACTTCGTCCTGAGGATCGAGATCGTGAAGTTGTTGGGCGGTGTACCGCCCCGTGATGTGAGACGCCCGCCGCCAACTTTTCCTGGCGCAACGCCAAACCGTAGATAGACAGCACCACCGTCATTGAGACTGACAAGGTTGGTGTTGACCGAGTCGAGCGGAACCGTGGCCAGTGCCCACAGTCCCTGATTCAACGGCGTTACAACCGTGCGGACGTTCCAGCTCTGGTGTCTGTAAGGATCCTGGATTCCCGGGACGAAGTCGTCCGCGTAATTGGCGATCGACCAGTCGCGCGTCCAGCCAGCGAGATCCTGAGTCACAGAGTGCGTGAGGTTGGAGAGCCCGCGCACATCTGCCGTCGGATTCGCCAGCTGAAACCAGAACTGCCTCTGGTCACCGCCGCGTCGGTCGGCAGCGTAGCGCAGAAAGGACCAGATCGCACCACGAGTCGTGATGTTCGCGTTCGGAGCTAGCGGAGAGTTCAGCATCGGATTCGTGAGATACTCGCGATAGCGGCGAAAATTGGCCGCTGCGAAGCTATCAAAAGCATTTTGCACTGCCGCCGACGCCTGGATCTGCTCGTAACTGATATTCTGCCCCGGACTCAACCCGCTCGATCGGAAAAACACCAGCTCCTCAGCGACGTGCGCCAGTCCTTCATCGAGGAATGAGTCCTCGAATCCGGTCGAGCCCGCGTTGACGTACAGTCGTCGTCCTGCATTGATCAGATGCTGGAACTCGTGCGCGAGCGTGCCCAGTGTCACCGACCGGACGAAATCAGCAGTCCGCACGTTCTGGTTCACTACTCCGGCTGGATCGGGCACCAGCATGTAGAACATCTCGGCGAAGTTGCTGGTCACACAGCCGGCGACGCTGCCGCTCGTAGTGACAGGGAAGAGATCGCGACTGAAGAAGAATCCGCCAATGTAAAAATTCTGCTGCGGCGGTGTGAGCTCGTTGACGGCACGCGTAAAGAAAAGAATGACGTGATTGTTCCCATCGACATCCGGCGGAGCGCCGAAGTTGAGCGTATCCACGGGATACACGAGCGTGTCGAATGCGACGCCGAAATTGCGGTAATCGTCTTCAGTGAAGCCGTTGGCCGGGTTGGCGGTATCGGCGACAAGGATGGCATGGTCGCTAATGGCAGCCACCCGTCCAGTTCTCACAAACGCGTTACTGCAGGCTGATGACGAGTTCGTGTTGAGTTTCAACAAATCGCCGATTTGCGGAGTCGATTGCTGCGCGTTGAATCGGGCTCCGCTCGATCCCTTCGCCTCGCGCGCGTAAGGAATGAGCGGCGTCAGCTCGTCGATTGAACGCTTTCTCAGTCGGAGCTCGAACGCATCGTCGGGCTGCAGCCGTGCTCGCTGGCCACCGTTGACCTGAAAAGCCGTCGGAAGGACGCGGGTTGGACTTGCACCAACAGTGGTGCCCCCAGTGGAGATCGAGATCCTGAGCAATCCGGCGCCGAAATCGGCATATGATGGAATAGCGATAAACTCGGCGCCTGCCGCTGTCCCCTGGACACAAAACTCAGTCGCGTCGGCCCCGCTCAGCGATCCTACCTCGCCGACATCGAGTGTAAACGCCGTCGCCGTCGACTGACACGGCGGTGGCAGCACGATCACCGTTCCGGTTTTCACGATCTCACCCGCCGTTGCCCGAACCGTCGTCGTTTTGTCGGAAGCACGCGCGGTTAGAATTGCGCCGTTGCCGAAGTTGTCCGCGGTCACAACGGATGGATCAGCTGATTCGACCGTGGTTCCATCATTTACGGTGTTCCCGTACTGATCGGCGGCGCGCGCATTCAGCCGAAAAGAGTCGCCAATTCCGAGCAGTCTCACCGTATCGCGGGAGAGAAGGATTTGCGCGGGCGGTCCCGCTGCGACCACCTCCGTGAACACCGCGGTCTTTCCACCGGCCTTCGCTGTTGCCACCTGGGCCCCGGAATTGGTCCCCACCGTCCATTCCATCGAGGCGAGTCCGCTGGCATTGGTGAGTGACGTTGTCGCACTCAGGACACCAGTGTTGGTGGACCACGTAACCGTCGTGCGCGGGACAGGTTTCCCTTTTGCGTCGAGCACCTTCACGGTCAGCGGCAATGGCAGTTTCGCGCCGACCTGGATCCCTGTTTGTAAGTCGCCTGACACGACGAGAATGCTGGCGGGGGGATTTGACGGCGGGCCTGACGCATCGCCGCACCCGATTGTCAGCGCGACAACCGTGGCCCGAGTTGCAATCGTCCTGGAAAACCCCAACATGGCGGAAAATGTACGGCGTGTACCAGCACGCCGCGCAGAATCAGGAACTGCGGCGGATGTCAGGCTCGTCGAATTGCCCGCCAGGTTCCATTCGCCGACGTGAATCCTCGGGCGCACGCTTGATCCCGTCGCTGACGTCGTCAAGCGAGCCGACCTGTTCGACGAAGATCTGAGTCAATTCATCCACGCGATCCTGAACGAGTCGATCGCTCGCGCGTGAGAGCGTCGCTGCTCTATGCGTAACGTCATCGATCACCGCGCGAACGGTGAGTGCGCCACCGACCGAAAGCATTCGCGAAATTGCCACCGACGAGGCGAGCTCTCCCACCAGACATTGCACGAGAATTGCCCGAATCGCCGTCGGCTGCAGGCCGTCGGTTAGACGAGTGATGGCTTCGGCTTCTAGACCGGTGCGACTGGGCATGTTTGCGATGGTTACGTCCGAGTGCGGCTTTCCGGGTTATGTGGCACAACATGCGCCAATCGACCGCAAAACGGCGCTAACTGTATGGAGGGGGGCCTAAATGGCTGCAAGAAAATCATCCGGACGTAAACGGTACGGTAAGGCTGCGTCCAAGCGCGTCGAGAGTGCGATGCGACGCCGTAAGAAAGGGACACTCAAGTCGGGCAGAAGCGGAAAAACGGTGAAAAGCCGTAAGCAGGCGATCGCGATCGGACTCTCGGAAGCGAGAAAGAAGGGCGCGAAAGTTCCCCGTAAGCGCGGTGGGCGAAAGCGCAGTCGTTAAGCGGGAAACGGGTTGCGGGAAACACATAACGGGGAGCGGAAAACGGGGAGCGGAAAACGGGGAGCGGAAAACGGGGTGCGGGCAACGGGTACGGGTAGCTGCAAGCGCGCTTCCCGTTTTCCGTACCCGCTTCCCGTACCCGTTACCCGTTACCCGCTTCCCGTTACCCGCCTCCCCTCAATACTTCGCCAGGTAGTTCTCCAGCTCCCACGGTGAAACCTGGCTGATGTACTCCTGCCACTCGAGACGCTTTGCCGCCAAAAAGTGATTGGTGACGTGCTCGCCGAGAGCTTCCGTTATCACGTCATCCTTCTCGAGCTCATTGCAGGCTTCCTCGAGGTTGTGCGGCAAATCATCGATCCTCAGCCGGCGTCGCTCGCGATGGGACATCTCCCAGATGTTGGTGTTCACCGGCTCGCGCGCGTCCGCTTTAGTGGCGATACCGTCCAGCCCTGCTGCCAGCTGCACCGCCAGCGCTAAATACGGATTGGCCGAAGGATCGGGGATGCGTAGCTCGATTCTCGTACCGAGACCCCGTCGGTCGGGAATGCGAATCATCGGCGACCGGTTTCGCATCGACCACGCAACATTCACAGGTGCCTCATAACCCGGCACCAATCGCTTGTAGGAGTTCACCAACGGATTCGTAATCGCCGTGAATCCGCGCGCATGCTTCAACAAGCCGCCGATGTAGTGCAGCGCTGTCGATGAAAGCTCCCATTCCGCGTTTTCGTCCCAGAATGCGTTCTCGTTTCCTTCAAATAGCGATTGATGCGTGTGCATTCCGCTGCCGTTTTGCCCAAAAATGGGCTTCGGCATGAACGAGGCGGTGAGACCGAACGTCTGCGCCACATATTTCACCACGAACCTGAACGTTGTGATGTTGTCAGCCGTTCGTAACGCGTCTGCATAGCGGAAATCGATCTCGTGCTGGCCGTGCGCGACCTCGTGATGTGCGGCCTCAACCTCGAAGCCCATGCGCTCCAGCACGTCGACGATCGCGCGGCGCGCGTCCTCACCGAGGTCCGCCGGTGCAAGATCGAAATACGAGCCGACATCATGGGTGACTGTTGACGGCCCCTCGTCCGGCCGCGGCTTGAACATGAAGAACTCCGCTTCCATGCCGGCATTCATCGTGTAGCCGGCCTTGGCGGCGCGGGCGATCAGTTTTTTCAGAACTCCGCGCGGGTCTCCCGAAAAGGGCTTGCCATCGGTCGTGTTGATGTCGCAGATAAGTCTGGCGACACGGTTCTTTTCATCTCCCCACGGGAAAACCTGAAACGTGCTGAAATCCGGTATGAGCAGCATATCCGACTCCTCGATCCTGACGAAACCTTCGATCGAGGACCCATCGAACATGATGTCCCCAGCCAACGCCTTTTCGAACTGCGACGCCGGTATCTCAACGTTCTTGTTGATGCCGAGAATGTCTGTGAATTGCAGTCTGAGGAACCGGACGTTATTAGCTGTTGCCAGCTCCAGGACATCCTCAGCAGTAGCGCCTGAAGTATCCGGTAGGGCAGCGCGATGGCGGGGCATGCCTCAACCTATGCATTTCGACCAGTTTTTGCAATTTGTGCGGCAAAATATGCGATTTTCTTGCGTTTTTGAGTCGATATAGCCAATTTCAACACTGAAAAGTGCCGTTTTTGCACTATTTCAATTACACCTCCCAATCGGGCACACCATGACCGCCACCGCAACCCTTACTCCCCGCAAAGCTCTTCTGAACGAGATCACCACACGCGAGCCGCGTGTAGCGCCTGGTTTCAATGAAGACGGCATCCCCGGACCCACCTCTCAATACTTCGGCATCAACACCCTCGGCGTCCGCCAGCTGCACGACAAGTTGCCGCGTGAAGTTTTCGCCAGCCTGCTCGCCTCAATCCGTCACGGCAAAAAGCTCGATATCGAGATCGCACCGGTCGTGGCACAGGTGATCAAAGAGTGGGCGATCTCGCGGGGTGTGACGCACTTCACTCACTGGTTCCAGCCGCAGACCGGCCTCACTGCAGAAAAGCACGACGCCTTCTTCGCATTCGATGAGGATCGCCAGCCAATGGAATCATTCACTGGCGATCAGTTGATCCAGAGCGAGCCCGACGCATCGAGCTTTCCATCCGGCGGATTGCGCGCGACCTGGGAGGCGCGCGGCTACACCGCGTGGAATCCAGCCAGCCCGGTGTTCATCGCCGAATCAACCGGTGCTCGTACCCTCTGTATTCCCTCCGTCTTCATCGGCTACAACGGTGAAGCTCTCGACGAGATGACACCACTTCTCCGCAGCTCCGATGTCCTCTCCGCGAGAGCCATCGAGCTGCTCGATCTGATCGGCGACAAGGGCGTGCAGCGCGTATTCACGACGCTCGGACCCGAGCAGGAATACTTCCTCATCGATCGCGCGCATTTCAGCCTGCGACCCGACCTCGTGATGGGCGGGCGTACTCTCATCGGCGCACCGCCACCGCGTGGCCAACAGCTCGAGGATCACTATTTCGGCGGAATTCCCGAGCGCATTCAAGGCTGCATCGCCGAGGCAGAGTTCGAGCTGTACAAGCTCGGCGTGCCGATAACGACAAGGCACAATGAAGTCGCCCCCTCCCAGTTCGAGATGGCGCCCTACTTCGAGGAAACGGATCTCGGCGTCGATCACAACCAGCTGGTAATGGCGACGCTGCGTCGCGTTGCGCTAAGACATGGTTTGCAGGCAGTGCTGCACGAGAAGCCGTTCGCCGGTATCAATGGCTCCGGCAAACACTGTAACTGGTCGATGTCTGTCATCGCCGATACGCCGGAGCTCGATGGATTGAACTTGCTCAAGCCCGGTAAGACTCCGCATCAGAATCTGCGCTTCCTTGTTTTCCTTGCTGCCGTGCTCCGTGGCGTGCACAAGCACTCGGGACTTCTGCGCGCGGGAATCGCGACGTCCGGCAACGAGCATCGACTCGGTGCGAACGAAGCACCACCCGCCATCATCTCGGTCTTTATGGGTGAATCGCTGACCAACGTCATCGAGTCCATCGCCAATGGTAAGGGCACCGAGACAGCCGAACAGCAGATGATCAAGCTTGGCGTCGCGAAGCTGCCCGAAGTTCGTCGCGACAACACGGACCGCAATCGCACTTCGCCGTTCGCATTCACCGGCCAGAAATTCGAGTTCCGCGCCGTCGGCTCGTCGGCATCGATTGCTTTCCCCGTCACGCTTCTGCACACCGCGGTTGCCGATGCGATGGGCGAGATCGCTCAGTCACTCCGCGAGACGCTCAAGAAAACGAAAAAAGTCGATGAGGCGGTGCTCAAAGTCGTGCGTGAAGTTTTCAAGGACTCAACGCCAATTCGCTTCGAGGGCAACAATTACTCCGAGGAGTGGGTGAAGGACGCGAAAAAGCGCGGGTTACCCAACCTTCGCCGGACGCCTGAGGCCCTCAAGGAATTGATCTCCAAGCAGTCGCGCAAAGTCTTCGCCGACCTTGGCGTCCTCACCAAAGAGGAGCTCGAGTCGAGATATCATGTCCGCGTCGAGCGCTACGTGAAGGACATGCTCATCGAGCTGCACACGCTTCGTGAAATGGTCGACACGATGGTGATTCCTGCGGCTTACAGCTATCTCAATCAGCTTACTGAAGCAGCGGCACAGGCCAAGACCGCGGGCATTGCGGTGGTTCCGCAGGTCGCGACTGCAAATCAGATCGGCGAACTGGTACAGGAGCTACAGGAGCATCGCGAAGATCTCACCGACGTCATCGCGCGTGTCGAGGCCAAACACGACGATCCGTCGGCACAGGCTGAAATGCTCACAACGGAGGGGGCCGACACTATGGCCGAAGTCCGCAAGGTTTCGGACGCACTAGAGCTCATTGTGGCGGACGATTGCTGGCCGCTTCCGAAGTACCGGGAGATGCTCTTTCCGGTCTGATTCCAGGAGCCCACTCACCGGTGCAGGGACGAGGACGGCTGGGTTAACTTGCCCTCATGCCGTCCTCTCCTTCTTCTTCTGATTCAATAACTTGCCCGTCTTGCGGTAGTCAGGCGAGCGGGCACTACTGCTCCAATTGTGGCGCGTCGCTGGTGGGCGCGCCCTGCGCATCATGCGCCGCTGAGCTGAGTCCGGGCGCCAAGTTCTGTCACCGGTGCGGAACCGCCGTCGGCGCGAAGCGTCCGGCAACTGTTGATTCACGCACGAACGCACTACCCTGGATAGTTGCCGCGCTCGCCTTTCTCGCCCTCTTTGCGATGGCTGCCGGTCGCGGGTTTTCCGCCCGGCCGAGCAGTACTGTCGACGGCTCGCAGAACGCGTTGCCGCAGGCGGGACTCGATGACAGGGGCGTCGCAAGCGATGACGCTGCGGGTGTCCGCGCCCCGGATATCTCCAGCATGTCGCCGCAGGAACGGGCTGATCGTCTCTACAACCGGGTGATGACGCTGGCCACCGAGGGCAAGGTCGACAGTGTACAGTTCTTCGCACCGATGGCACTGATCGCATATCGCGATCTGGCCCCATTCAACGCCGACGAGCGATATGACATGGGCCGCATTGGTGAAGTAGCGGGAGCATTGCCGTTCGCTAAAGCGCAGGCAGACAGCATTCTGCTGACGAATCCAAATCACCTGCTTGGATTGATCCTGGAGGCACGTCTGGCGACAATCGCTGGTGACACCACTCAGCTTCATGCATATGAGCGCCGGCTAATCACCGCCGAGAAAGCCGAGCTCGCCACCGGGCGCGACGAGTATACGCGACATCAGGATGACATCTCCAACGCACTGCGGCAGGCGCGCAAAAGCCTCGGGACAAAATCATGACAACAACACAGGACACGATTCATCTCGCCCATAGCCCTGATTCGGACGACGCGTTCATGTTCTACGCGCTCGCCGACGGGCAGATCGATACCGACGGAATCAGCTACGTTCACGAGCTGCAGGACATCGAGACTCTCAACGGTCGCGCACTCCGCGGCGAGCTCGACGTAACGGCCGTGTCGATTCACGCGTACGCGTACCTGTCAGATCGTTACGCGCTGCTGCCACACGGCGCGTCCATGGGCGATGGATACGGCCCGATGCTGGTCGCTAAAACCGCGATGACCCGCGACCAGGTTGCCGGCAAACTGATCGCCGTGCCCGGGCTGATGACCAGTGCATACCTGGCCCTCAAATTGTATCAGCCGGACTTCATTCCAGTCGTCGTTCCATTTGACCAGATCGATCAGGCTGTGCAGCGTGGTGATGTTGACGCCGGGCTGCTGATCCACGAGGGTCAGCTCACGTACAAGGACGAAGGGCTGCATCTGATCGCCGACATGGGCGCGTGGTGGAAGGAAAAAACGGGACTCCCCCTACCACTCGGCGGCAATGTTATTCGCAAGGACATGCCGCGTGACGTCCAGCGAAAGGTCTCGAGGCATCTGCGTGAGAGCATCGCCTACGGTCTGGATCACCGTAAGAGCGCACTTGATCACGCGATGCGCTTCGCGCGCGGCCTCGACCGCAGCAAGGCCGACGAATTCGTCGGCATGTATGTGAACGACTGGACGCTCGACTACGGTGATCGGGGACGAAAGGCGATCAGGCTCTTCCTCGATGAAGGAGTGAAGTCTGGCGTGATCACGCGCCCCGTAACGGTGGAGTTCGTTGACGACTGAGCTGGTCGCCGAGCTTGAGCGACGCGCGGCGAGATTTGCCGCGGTCGCCACCGTTCAACAGGCCATCTCGGCAACGATCTCGCTCAAGGAAGCTTACCGCGAGATCTACAAGGCAGTCGCTTCAGTTGTTGACGCGCCATGTTTCGCGCTGATGATTGCGGATGCGGAGGGCGACCGGTTTCGTGCGCATTGCATCGTCGTCGACTCTGAAGAGCGAGAAGGCGAAGGCGTCCTCGATTTCCCCCACGGCACTGATACAATCGCCCGCGTATTTCAGAGCGGGGAACCGTCGATCTCTTCGAAACCCGAGCGATGGTGGACGGGAACGATCTTTCAGGTGGCTTCCAAGCGCGAAGTGCAGAGCGAGATAACCGCGCCGTTGACCTATCACGATCGCACGGTGGGAGTGATGCAGGTGCTCTCCTACAAGCAGAACGCGTACGACGCACACGATCTGGATCTGATCATGCTGATCGCTCGACAGGCCGCGGTCGCGATCGAGAATGCACGGTTGTTCGACGCTCAGCGAAACGAGCAGAAGCAGGCTGAAGCAGCAGCGGAGATTGCGCGTCTCGCTTTGAGAAAAGTCACGGTTACCCAGGCCTGTCACAACATTCTGCGCGTCCTGGAGGAAGTAGTTCCCTCCAGCGGGATGGCGATCGGCATCATCTCGTCTGACGGACAGACACTCACCTGCGTCGCAGCCTCCGGCTCGTGCGAGAAAATGGAAGGCCTCATCGCGCCGATCGAGCGAAGTGCCGTTCGTGTTGCCTGGGCGAAAGAAGAGCCGACGTTCGTGGAGAACTTGCGCGACAAGGCACACAATCCGGATCGCGTGCCGGCCGAGCCGGCGATTACGATCCCATTGATTGCCAGCCACCGCCGGCTCGGTGCACTGGTCGTGACTGGGGACCCGTCGCAGTTACAGTCCGGCGCTCAGGTCGACGCCTTACTCCGCCTTGCTCCCGGTGTCGCCCTGGCCATCGACGTCCTCCTGCTCAGCGAAGATGAGCAGCGCACGCATGCCCGCGAGCGTACTCTCGCGGCGGCGTTGGCGACGATGGATCAGCCGGTTCTCATTCTCGGCGTCGACGCAAAAGTGCAGTACGCCAATGCCGCGGCAGTCAAGGAATACGGCTATGAGGCGCACGAGATCCCCGGCCTTTCCGTCGATGATTTCGTCGTTGCACCCACGCACGCTTCCAGACGGCAGACCATCCCGCCCATTGCGCAGGACAAGGCGCTCTGGATCGGGGAGCACGTGCACCGCAGGAAGGACGGCAGCGAGTTTCCGGCTGCCGTGACTCTCAGTCACATCCGCGACGCCAGCAACAACATCGTCGGGCTGGTCATCGGCGTCAGAAACCTGACCGAGGAGCGCAAGGTTTCCGATTATCTCGGCCGCACCGAGAAATTGGCTGCGATTGGCGAGCTCGTCGCCGGTGTCGCCCACGAGCTGAACAACCCGCTTACCGGGATCTCGACTTTCGCGCAGCTGCTGCTCGAGGACAAGCTGCATGGCGAACAGTTTGAGTCGGTGAGCCTGATCAAGCGCGAAGCCGATCGGGCAATCACCGTCATCCGCGATCTATTGCTATTCGCGCGCAAGACCGATGCGCGTGACGTGGTCGTCGACATCAACACCATCGTCAAGCACACCATTCGCCTTCGTGCGCTGGCGTCGCGATCGAGCGGAATCGAAGTTCACATGCACCTTGACGAGGGTAATCCCAGGGTGCGCGGCGATGAACCAAAACTGCAGCAGGTGCTGCTCAATCTTCTCGTCAACGCCGAGTCGGCGATGGACGACGCCGAGATAAGACACCTTACCGTCACTACCCGGAAGAAACAGGGCGCGGTTGAGATCGTTATTTCCGATACCGGCCACGGCATGCCCGAATCCGTGATGCAACGCGTTTTCGAGCCATTCTTCACAACCAAGCCGCCGGGAAAAGGGACGGGGCTTGGATTAAGCGTGAGCTATGGCATCATCCACCAGCATCAGGGAACGATCACGGTCGACAGCACGCCCGAGATCGGCACAACTTTCACCATTCTTCTACCCCTTTACGTCGAGCCGAAGAAGTGACTCGCATTCTTATTGTTGACGACGAGGAAACGATTCGGCTGGCGCTGCGAAAGTTTCTGCGCTCCCGCGGCTACGAAGTCGAGATCGCCGGCTCAGGTGACCAGGCGCTGCAGATTCTCGACAAGCAATCATTCTCATTGATGCTCTGCGACGTGCGGATGCCCGGAATGACCGGTGTCCAGGTCGTCCCCCAGGCGCGCGAGCGGGACCCGGATCTGGCGATCATCATGCTGACCGCGGTCAATGACGCGGCGACAGCAACGGAAGTTCTGTCCGCAGGCGCCAGCGACTATCTGATGAAGCCGGTCGAGCTTGCCGACCTTCAGCAGGCGGTCGATCGCGCGCTGCTCAAGCGTGGTGAGGTGATCGAGAAGCGCCGTTTCGACGCGCTCATTCGCCAGGAAGTCGCCTTGCGCACGATCGAGCTGGAGCAGGAGAAAGAGTCTCTCCGCCTGATGTCTGTCAGCATCGCCGAGACACTCATCAATGCAATGGAGGCCAAGGATCTCTACCTGAGGGGACACTCGCAGCGCGTCGCCGAGCTCGCCGGACAACTGGCTGCAGACATGGGGCTCGACGACGCGGTGTGCGAAGACCTGCGGGTCGCCGGCCGCTTGCACGACGTCGGCAAAATCGGTATCCGGGAAGACATCCTCAACAAGCCGGACCGTTTGACAGCCGAGGAGTACGATCACGTCAAACGGCACGTTCAGATCGGGTTGGACATCCTGGCCCCGCTGTTTCACATCGCCAAGCCACTCAAGTACATCGAGCATCACCACGAGCATTGGAATGGGGCTGGTTATCCGCTGGGCCTTGCCGGCGAAGCGATCCCGATGGGCGCCCGGATTCTCTGCGTCGCTGACACATTCGACGCCCTGACATCGAAACGCGCCTACCGCGCACCGCTCGAACCGCTCGACGCGCTGGAGCACCTCTCGGTGGACGTGGGGAAGCAGTTCGACCCGTGTGTTTACGACGCACTCGTCCGCGTCATAACGCGACGTTTCAGTCCTCAATCTGCAGCGACGCAGTAGCCCCGAAGCTGCGTCTTGACGCGGTCGCACAAGGATTGTATTCGGTGTCTGGGTACAAGGCACGCGACGTGCAGCGGGCAAAACTCAGAAAATTGCGCGCTACTTCAGTGCGTGTGCTGACATTCTATGGGAGGACAAATGCCGAGCGGTGAATCAGTGGAGCCATTGCGTTTTGCGGACGACGATGACCCAGACGATCTCGGTGGCTTCAGTCGCGGCAAGCGGTCCTACGATGACGATGAGGACGAGGATGGCGGCTGGGCGATCAACGAGGATCACAGTGATCGCTTGTGGGACAGCGCTGAAGACGCGGATGACGACGACGATATCGATACCGATGCCACTGTCGTAAGTGAAGGTGAGGACGACGAAGAGGAAGAAGAAGAGGACATCTTTGGTGGCGGTGCCCCGCGCGGCCGGCGCGGCCGCCCGAAAGGCTCGGGCAAGAAGCAGGAGTCACCGCTTTCCGGCGGCGGTATGGGTGGTGGCGGGACCAGCGGATTTGGTGGCGGGGCCAGCGGCGGCGGGTTGGGCGGCAGTTCTACCTTCGGTGGCAGTTCGGCAACTGGCGGCACAGGTGGCACGGGATCCACTTCTGGCTCGATAGGCAGCAGTGCCAGTGCTGGAGTTGGCAGAGCGGGCGGTGTTCCTTCTGTTAGCCGCACTGCTGGTTCATCAGCCGGCCCCGCCAAGTCATCAGGCGGTTCGCGACCGGCGGCCCGCAAGAAGTCGGCGACACGCAAGTCCGCGGGCGGCAAAAAGAAGAGCAGCGGTGGACGCAAAGGTGGTGCACGAAAGGCCAGTGCACGAAAGGCTAGCGCAAAAAAGAGCGGCGGGCGGAAGTCCAGCTCGCGGTCGAAGGGCGGCGCGAAAGCACGCGGACGCTCCGGAGGCCGTTCGGGCGGACGCAGCGGGGCACGTTCAAAGGGCCGTTCAAGGCGTTAAGGCTTCCACCCCGTGCGCAGTACCCAAAGCGCGGTTACTCTCAAGGGTGACCGCGCTTTTTCGATAGTGTAACGGTGCGCGTGACCGCGCTTACTTAGAGATCCCGATGGACGAAACGGACGAGATCGAAGAACCCGAAACACCCTGGCGAAAGATCCTCCTTTCCGGCGGAGCTCTGCTCGGCGTCGCCGCCGCGTACAATGCCCTTGCGCGAAAGGGTGTCGACCAGCTCACCAATCTCATTGGCGGTGAGGAGGGCGGCTTCGACTGGCGCGAGCGGCGTGTCGCTTTTACCAAGCGAGGAAACGGGCCGCCAATCCTTCTCATCCATGGTATTCACAGCGCTGCCTGGTCGTACGAGTGGCGGAACAACGTCGACGCCCTCGCGCAGGCGAATACCGTCTACACTATCGATCTGCTCGGTTTTGGTTTGTCGGAGCGTCCTGCCATCCGATATTCCGCGCGGCTCTACATCTCGCTCATTTCCGATTTCGTGAGCAGGGTGATCGACGAGCCGACCGTGCTCGTCGCCTCTTCGCTATCCGCAGCTTACGCCATCGTGCTGGCGGCGCGCGATCCACACCGCTTCCCCGCTGTCGCCTTGATCGCGCCTTCGGGTCTGGTACGCCTGAACGAGCCGGTCGGGATCGGCGGCGAGGCAGGTCGGCTCGCTGTCGATACACCAATTGCCGGTACGGCGATGTTCAACGCGCTGGTATCGCGGCCGCAGCTGCGGCGCTATCTGAAAAACGTCTACTCGAACGACGCGCTGGTGAGTAAGGAGCTGGTCGACATCTACTATGCAACGTCACACCAGCGTGGCGCGCGCCACGCGCCGGCGGCTTTTCTTTCCGGGCATCTCAATATCGATGTCCGCCATGCTCTTCGTCGCCTCAGTCAGCCTGCACTGCTGGTCTGGGGTGAGCAGGGCTCAATGGCACCCGTCGAAGAATTCCGCGGCTTCCGCGAGATCAAGCGCGATTCCGAGATCTCCGTTCTATCACCGGCGGGCGACCTCCCGCACGACGAGCGGTCCGAAGACTTTAACGTTATCCTTTCCACATGGCTGAATCGCCTGTCGCTCTCCTCCGTGCGCACGCTCGACACGCTCCCTGGAACGCCCGAGGACTTGCGTCACACGCAACAGCTCTCGTAGACGCAGCAGGAGTTCGACCGACAAACGCTTCGGCGCGAGCGGCCCCAAGTGCTCGCGCCGTTCGATTCTATGTAGCAAGCGGTTTGCTCGATCGACCTGAGGGAACAGGAACGGGAGCCACCTACGGCTATCGCCATCTGCTGCAGCTCTTGTCGATCAAGATTCGACAGCGCGAGGGCCAGAGCCTCGAGACGATCAAGAGCGAGATGCGCGATCTCACCGGGGATGCACTGGAGCGGAAAATCGCGCAGTCTCTCGCCCCTGCGCTCGGCTCCGGTGCCGATCACGCCGTTACCCACGACGATGACATGGCGCTGCGCTGGCATCGCCTTGCCGTCGCTGATGGAATCGAGCTGCACGTGCGTGAAGATTCGCCGGCGGCACGCGAGGAAGCCGTGATCGCGATGCGCGAAGCCGTGCGCGCTGCGCTTGGCCGCGCTGATATTCGCTGAACTCTACACTACGTATTGCGCGGATTTCTCACCGCGCAAGTGCTCGCGCAGCGCGCTCTTCGCTGCTGCCACTTCGTCGGCCGATAGCCAGTCCGCAACACTGAAGCGCCTGCCACGCGCTTCAGCGGCAATGGCAATTCGTCCACCGCGCGTCACCAGCAGTGCGCCCGATCCCCGAGGCCGGGAAAGCGGATCGCGCTCGATCAGCTCCAGCGGAAGATTGTAGACGTTGGCGGGATCGCTCGCCGCCATCACCACGAATCCCGGCTGTGCAGAATCCTCGCTCGCAATCGCCCGCAGCCACTCGACTGCATCGGGCAGCGCGAATTGAGCGCCGCCAAGTCCTTTTACGAAATACCCGCGTCTTACCTCACCACGGAATTCCAGACGCTTCAGCTCACGATAAATCGACCGCCACGAAACCGGTGGTCGCTCACGTCGCCACCAGTCTCGCGAGACGATTCCATATCGGGTAAGCCATTGTCGCGCGACTCGTTCTGCTTGTTCCTCTTCGGAAAGGTCAGGACCCATCGTGCTCCGGCGACGCACCAGAGACCACCGACCGGTCCACCCACTCACCGGAGCGCCGGGTTTGTCAGGGCGGCGCCATCTCGGTAGTCGCCTCAGATTTGGCCGCGTACGGGTGTAGCGTCTATTCGGTGACGGTTGGTAGTCGGCAGGCAACCAGCTCGTAGGATCGTTACCCGTGCGCGGTAGCATTGGCTTCCACCGCGCCACCTCGCGCATTGCTTCCACCGTGTCGTTGGTGACGAGTCCCCACGCGACCAGCTCACGAATGGCTTCTCGCACTGCCAGCATCGTCAGTCCAGTGATTGCCTGGATGTCTCCGATGAACGAGGCACCTTCCTCGGCAATCGTCGCGCGCACCTTCTCCGCGGTCTCGCTCAACACTGGTTCCTGAGATTGAGGCAGCCACAGCGAGCCAGTACCTCGCTCGAAGAACCGAACCCGCGCCAATGGAATCGCGCCCGTTTCCGGATCGTAAGCTCCTTCACCGGCCCACACTGGTTCTCCACTCGCCGCAAATCGCGACAGAGAAGTTGGATCGTAGTCTTTTATTCGCGCCCTTAGATAGTCTCGATCCCAGGCAGCCGGCGGGCGAGCTATACCATATAGTTGTCGAATAGCAGTCTCCGCCCCGCTCAGCGGATCCAGCCGGTCACGTTCGTCCAGATGCTGCCAGCGCTGCATGAAGGCCTCGAATTGTGGCAGCTCCACGGCTTCGATTTGCTTGCGCAGCGCTGCCAACGCTCGCCGCCGACCAATCTCCACCACTCGGCGCGAGCACCACTCGATATCTCGAGTTTCGTGGCGGAATTTTCCGCGAATCAGCTTACCAGTTCTCTCCCATTCCGCGAGACGAGACTCTATCCACTGCGATTCCCAGCCGTAGCGATTGTGGACCTCGTTGACGGTCACGGGCCCCGATTGAGTCAGGAACCTCGCCAGAATTTCACGCCGCGCGACCGATGGATTGATCACAGCGTTGCGCAACACTTCTGGAATCGCGGCTTCGGCGCGCTGTTCGGTGAGATGACGCCCGGCCTTCACTGTTGCGAGCAGTTCCGCGCCAAACGCCGAGACATAGCGCGGAAAAGTCTCGGTGAGAATCAACCTCCAGTCACGCGAGGCTTCGCTGCCGAGCTGAATTGCGATGATCCTCCCGCTCTCCAGCAACTTGCTGAATGGATCCCCGCGCCGGCCTTCTTCTTCCGACGCTATGCGCGCCTGCAATTCCTCCGTGGTCAGATCACCAGCACGATCGAGGAAATGAGCAAGCTCGTCCTCGGTACGCGCCCGACGACCGATGGCCGTGCCCCGTCTTTCAGCAAGCGTTTGCTCGATCGCTTCGCGGGTGATGTCGTCGCTTCCTTCGCTTCCCATGACTTCGTCGAGCAGCGCGCGATCGATGGCCAGCAACGCTGCTCGCTGTTCCGCGCGCGGCGTATCGTCACCGTACAGCCAGTCCATCACGAAGCCGAACTGCAGGCTGGCCGCGAAGGGCGAAGGGACATCAGTATGGACGGTGTGAATGCGAATGTTGCCCGCAGCAATTTCCGCCAGAACCTGCCTCAACCCCTCCATATCGAACGCGTCCTGCAGAACCTCGCGATACGTCTCGACGAGGATCGGGAAACTCGGGAATTGTCGCACTACCTGGAGCAAGTCGAGCGATTTCAGACGCTGCAACCACAGCGGCATACGCCGGCGCGGGTTGCCACGCGGCAGCAGCAGCGCACGTGCAGCGTTCATGCGGAAGCGAGCGCCGAAAAGCGAAGTCGATCCGACTTCCTCCATTACCAGTTGCTCCGCTTCAGCACCGGACAAGCCGAGCAGTGATTGCAGCGGAGTGGTCATTCCCAGATCCGGCAGACGCAGCATGATGCCATCGTCCGTTGTCTGTACCTGCAGATCCGTATCGTTGATCGCTTCGCGAACGCGCTGCGCCAGCGCCATTCCCCACGGAGCGGTGATTCTGCCGCCATAGGCAGCGTGAATGACGATACGTACCGCCCCCGTTTCGTCCCTGAACTGTTCGACGACGATGTTTCTGTCATCGGGAACGATTCCCGTTGCCGCCCTCTGCGATGCGATGTACTTCACCAACGAATTCGCCGTCGCCGCATCGCATCCGTATTCACTTTCGAGTCTCTCTTCATTCGGAGCCTCGGAAAGCTCGCGACGCAGTGCACCGACGCGGTGACTGAGCATCAGCGATCGCGCCATGTACTCCCCGTGCCAGAACGGCATTCTTGCCGGCGTTCCCGGCGCCGGCGTCACGACGACGCGATCGTGTTCGATTGCCGCGATTCTCCACGTCGACGAGCCGAGCTGGAACACATCTCCCATCCGCGACTCGTGCACGAACTCCTCGTCGAGCTCGCCGAGTCGCGTACGGTCTGGAAGGTTTACCGTGTACAGACCGCGGTCGGGAATGGTACCGCCGGAGATCACCGCCGTCATTCGTGCGGCGCGGCTGCCTGTTAGTCGGTCGTTGACCCGGTCCCAGGTGATTCGTGGCTCGAGCTCCGCCGCGACATCGGAGGGATACTTGCCCGAAAGCATCTCCAGTACTTCGTCGAACGCAGTTCGTGTGAGCTGGTGATACGGATATGCGCGTCGCACCAGATTGTACAAATCGGTGCTGCTCCAATCGTCGACCGATACCGCCGCGACAATTATCTGGGCCAGAACGTCGAGTGAATTCTGCACGACCTGGGTCGGCTCGACGTCTCCGGCGCGCATCGCCGCAACGATCGCCGCGATTTCGACCGCGTCGTCTCGAAATGTTGGGACCAGTATTCCGCGACTCGCGACACCCAGCGTATGCCCTGCGCGTCCAATTCGCTGGAGGGCGGACGCCACCCGCTTCGGGGACTGCAGCTGTATCACAAGATCCACCGAGCCGATGTCGATCCCCAGCTCGAGCGAGCTGGTCGTTACCAGCGCTCGCAGCGAGCCCGCCTTGAGTCTTTCCTCCAGCGCAAATCGCCGCTCTCTTGCCAGCGAGCCATGGTACGGTAGCGCGACTTCCTCGTCGGCCAGTTTGTTCACGCGCGCCGCGATTTTCTCCGCCTGCGCGCGATTGTTGACGAACACGAGAGTCGTGCGCGAGGACTGAATGTGCTTCAGCACCAACGGTGCTACCGCCGGCCAGATACTGCCGCCGACATTACCGAGATCCGCGACCGGCGACTCGATCTGAATTTGCATTTCCTTCGTCAGCCCACAGTCGACGATCGTCACCGGACGGAACGACGGCGACGCGCCGTTCGGTACACAGCCTCCAAGGAATCGCGCGACTTCGTCGAGGGGTCGCTGCGTCGCCGACAAGCCGATTCGCTGAGGCGACTTCTCGACCACTGCCTCCAGGCGCTCGAGCGTCAGCGCCAGGTGCGCTCCCCGCTTCGTTCCGGCAATCGCGTGAATCTCGTCGACGATCACCGCGCGGACCCCGCTGAACATCCCCCGACCTCTCAAAGTCGTGAGCATGATGTTCAACGATTCCGGCGTCGTGATCAGAATGTGTGGCGACCGACGCAGCATCCGCGCGCGAGCTGACGCGGGCGTATCACCCGTGCGAACCGCTACCCGGATCTCAGGAAACTTCTTGCCATCTGCTTCGAAGCGTTCCTTCAGCTCGCGCAGCGGACGATCCAGATTTCGCTGAATGTCGTTGTTGAGCGCCTTGAGCGGGGAGATGTAAAGCAGCTGCACCGCATTCGGCAGCGGCTCTTTCATGCCGCGCACGATCAGCTCGTTGAGCTCCCACAGAAACGCTGCCAGAGTCTTGCCAGTCCCGGTGGGTGCGAGCACCAGCGTGTGCTCCCCACTCGCGATCGCCGGCCAGCCTTCACGCTGCGGATCGCTCGGCGCTCCCAGTGTTTCCTTGAACCACTTCCGGATAACGGGGTGAAAGCGAGCCAGTGGTGAGGCCTTGCTTACAGCACGAGCCATTTGACCGTCACTGCTTTTCTCTAGAGCACTCGGCGCAGCTTTTGTGCACCCCACTCGAGGATTTTTCCAGAGAGAGGTCGTTTCTTGAATTCATCGAGCTTGATCTCCTTCGACCACTTGATGTCATCCATGAACACAGAGTCCATCTGCGCTCCGACCTTTCTGTCCAGTACAAGCAGCGTTGACTCGTTGTTGAATGACAGCGAGCGATTGTCGAAGTTCATCGAACCAATGGCGGACCACATGCCGTCAACGACCATTGTCTTGGCGTGCATCATCGTCGGCTGATACTCGTAGATCTTGACTCCGCCTTCCAGCAGCTTCTCGTAGTAGGTGCGACCGGCGTACCACGTAGTCTTGACATCGGTTTTGCTGCTCACCGTCAGGACTCGCACGTCGACTCCGCGATGCGCCGCGGCCAGCAACAGTCGCAAAAAGTTTTCTCCGGGCACGAAATAGGAATTCGTTACGTAAAGCGTCTTGCGCGCGCCCGCGATCGATAGCGCCAGGAACCGTTCCGCCGGCGTGCTGCCCGTGCTGGGGATGCTGTGCATTAACCCAGCCTGCACATCTCCGACATCCGCGAACGAGATTTTGGGAAAGAACATGTCGCCGGTCAGCAGCTCTCCCGTCGCTTCCGCCCACCCCGCCGCGAATGCCGCCTGCAGCGCGGCAACCGTCGGCCCCTCAAAGCGCGCGTTCGACTCCCGCCACTGATCCTCGTGCACGCCATCGCCGAGCCAGTAGTCGGCGAGACCGAAGCCGCCTGTGTAGCCAATGCGGCCATCGACTACCACCACTCGCACGTGCGACCGCTGCGCCGCTTTCTGAAGCGTGTACCAGCGCAAAGGACGCAGCCAAACCACCTCGACACCGGCACGTTTGAGATTCGCGATCCAATCGCGCTTGAGCGGCTGCGAGCCAAACGCATCCAGCAGCAGCAGCACGCGCACTTTGTGCTCGGCACGGTCGATCAGGTACTTCGCCATCGTATCTGCCACCGCACCCGGTTGCGAGTAATACATCTGCACTGTGACCGTCTGTTGCGCCGAGGCGATGTCCTTCCATAGCTGCGGATAGGTTCCGTTCCCGTTCAACAGGATCTGCACCGCATTGCCGGGGTCGATGTGCGTGCCCGTGAATAGCTCGATGCTGCGCGCAAACAGCGGGTCTTCGATGCTCGGCGGACCGTCGCGATCGCCCTCGGCGAGAACGCTGCGCACCGGGGTATCGTGCGTTACGGAAAGTATGCCGATTAAAGCCAGCACCAGCCCGAACAGAATCAGCGCCGCGATTGCGATGTACTTGATCAGTGACATATTCTCCCTACATGACCTTCGTGGCCCGTCGTCGAACCGCGACGCGCGCTATCGTTCTTGATCGTTCTCTCGAAGCCCTTCCGGTCTTCCGCCTCAGCGACTCCGCTGAGGACACTGCAATCTCCTTTTCGCCCGAAAGCGGTGGACGCTGGAGAGTTCTGCCAAGCCCAGGGGATAGGTTGCCGGGTACCTTCGACCAGGACGTGTACATAGAGCTCCTGCATCGCTATCACGAGGCAGGAGCTCCCGAAGACGGCGTGATCAGCTTCACCCTCCACGCATTCCTGCGTTCCATCGGCAGGCGCGTCGATGGCAGAACGTACGAACAGTTGCGCTCCGCGCTCACCAGACTGGAGCGTACCACTCTCGAATCGAGCGGGGTGTACGTTGCAGCCCGAGAGGGACAGCCGCTAGAAGGTCGATTCACCATCCTGTCATCGGTTTCCATTGCTCGCCGGCGACTGGCAGAGCGAGAACAATTCACTCTGTTCCCGGTGCTCGCTGCATCCGAGCCGGGCGATGCGCGCGTCACGATCGGTCCCGTGATCAGGTCGAACATCGCTGCTGGTCACACTGTAACTCTGTCTGCC
>DASUZC010000038.1:0-4671 GCA_036377095.1 Gemmatimonadaceae bacterium | reverse complement strand
CTCGGCGCTGTCCGAGGCGCTGCCGGGTCACGTCCTCGACGATAAATACCGTATTGGCGCGAAGATCGGCTCCGGTGGATTTGGGACGGTTTATCGCGGCGAGCACATCCTGCTCCACCATCCGGTCGCGATCAAAGTCTTCCGGCCAGCGCTCGGACGCGAAGGCGCGGAGAGCCTGGAACGTTTTCGCCTGGAAGGTATCTCCGCGTGCCGCGTCAATCATCCCAACGCGGTGAGCGTACTGGATTTCGACGTCTCCTCCGGGAGTCTGGCTTATCTCGTGATGGAGCTGCTGGAGGGCCATTCGCTCGCCCAGGAGCTCCGTCGCGTCGGGAAATTTCCGCAGCTGCGCGCAGCCGAGATCGCGTGCTGCGTTTGCGACGCACTGACGCAGGCGCACGCGGCGGCCATCGTCCATCGCGACATCAAGCCGAGCAACGTTTTTCTGCATGCAACCAACGAAGGTGAACACACGGTAAAGGTGATCGACTTCGGGATCGCCAAGCTCACCGACGAATCCGCGTTGCCCGGTGCGCAGACAACGACGATGTCCGGGATGTTCCTTGGAACACCCGCGTACATGGCGCCCGAGCGCGTTTTCAACCAGCCCTACGACGGTCGCGCCGATGTGTACGCGGTGGGCGTAATGGTCTACGAGATGGTGACGGGCCGTCTGCCGTTCGACAGCGCGAGCACGGGCGGTCACGTGTCATTGATGCGAATGCACGCGCTGGAGAAGCCACGGCCCTTGAGCACTGTGATGCCCGACGTGTACCCGAAGCTGGAGATCGCGGTAACCAGTGCGATGAGGAAGGAGGCGGAAGAGCGTCCGACGGCGGCGCAGCTTGGTGCGATGCTGCGCGACGTTTTACTCGATGCGAGAACGCCGGGCAGAAGCCGTCGAGCGACGGACCAGCTTCGCGCGTAGGAGGACTGCTGTGCACAAAAGGGCTCTCACTGGCGTTGCGCTCGCACTGGGATGTGCATCATCGAACACCGCTCCCGGGTCGGCACCCGCCGAGACAGCGCGCATCATCGACCAGAGCGGAATGCGGGCGATTTCGACCGGAGCCGCGCCGATTGCCGGGGAGTCATTCGTCGCGGCGCCTATATCGAAAGTGTGGAACGCAATTCCAGCGATCTACGATTCGCTCGGCATCGCGCCAACGACAATCGATGCACGCGAGCACATGTTCGGCAATCGGGGACTGCAGATTCGTCGGCAGCTAGGTGGCGTGCTATTGAGCAGATACATGGACTGTGGCAGCCCCCAGGCACGGCCAAGTGCGGATTTCTACGACGTAAACCTTTCGGTCATAACTCAGCTCACGCCCGTGGACTCGGTCAACACAAGAGTACTCACGACGGTTGACGCGATGGCGCGGCCAGTCGCGTTCAGCGGGGAATACGTCCGCTGCGCGACAACGGGCGAGATCGAGGCGCGAATTGCCCGCCGAATCGAGGCAGCGATCAGGTAACCTCGATGAGGAATCCCACGGCGGCCGGGCCCTGACTTCCTTTATATTACCGTCGTGAAACCGCGCACGAAATTCATCATCGGCGGTGTCCTCGTGATCGGCACCGCCGGCTACCTGGCCGCCAGCGCAATCCGCGACACCGGCGTCTACTATCTCACGCCCCAGGAACTGTCGGCGAAGACTAAAGTCGACCCGACCTTCTACAACACCGGCGTCAAAGTCGGAGCCCGTGTAGTGAACGGGTCGATCGTGCGCGATCCAGGTGGACGCGAAGTCTCGTTCATGATGACCGACGGTGCGCAGACCTATAACGTCGTCTATCGCGGAATTACTCCCGACACATTCACTGACGGCGTAGATGTCGTGGTTGAAGGCCGACTGGGTCGCGATAACACGTTCCGCGCGACGACGCTGCTCGCCAAATGTGCGTCGCGATACGAGAACGCTCCCGAGAAATACAAAGAGACTCCGGGATACAAGCAGGGACAGAAGGCGACTTCTGCCTAGAGTGAGTCTCGTTTAATACGTGAAGTCGCTCTAGCGGTCGGGTATCTTGACCTCGACCCAGGTGTCGACCGGACGCCTTCCCATCCATCCACCGATGGCTGCTCCTGCAAGTGCGCCGAGCAAACCACCGGCGGTGCCGCTGACCTCGCGGTAGTAGCCTTCAGAGCAGCCAGCGTCGCCGCATGACCTATGCGAAAGGCCGGCGATCGTCGCCCCAGCCACGAACCCGGTCAGCGCTCCTACCAACGCACCGTACTTACTATTGTCGTGCGTCCCCCGAGCAATCTCCAGACTAAGGATGCGCCGAACTGGGAGGATCGCAGTTGTAGTCGAGTCTCCGTCCGCGCGAAAGGTGAGTGTGTCCGGCGTTGCCGAGACCACGGTACCGGTCGCATGCTTGGCGCCGCGAAATTGACCCCAGTCGCCAAGCATTAGCGAGCGGATCCTCACACGCGAGCCCTCGGCTATCGGCCAGTCAGGGGCGGGCGCGTTCTGTCCGGCCAGGGGCGAAGCCGTCATCAAGGTCGCCATCAAGAGCAGTCTACTGACGCGCAATTTTTTCTCCGTTTCGGTATGCCATTCTATGTAAAAGGTCCGCGTTCATCCAGAGTCATTCCCGTGGCTATATTCAAGCCGTGATGCCACCCACGAACACTCCAGGAGACAACCAGGCGGAGCAGCGGGCGTGATTCTCGTTGGTGAGCTCTCCCTCTGGGTGGCGCTGTTGATGGCGGCCTGGTCAGCGACCGTCTCATTTGCCGGCGGCCAGATGCGCCGCGCCGATCTGATCGAGAGTGGCGAGCGCGCGATGTACGCGACGCTCGCCATGGTGGTGCTCGCATCGCTGGGACTGTGGACGGCGCTGATCACCCACGATTTCTCGATCAAGTATGTCGCCTCGTTCACCAGCGCCAATCTGCCGACCGTCTATACGATCACAGCTTTTTGGGGCGGCCAGTCGGGCTCACTCCTGTTTTGGGCGCTGATTCTTTCGATTTACTCGGCGATTGCGCTTTACACCAATCGAGCCCGGAATCGCGAGTTGATGCCGTATGTGTCCGGCACACTGGCGCTGATTCTCGTTTTCTTCCTCGCAACGATCTGCCTCGGCTCGAACCCGTTCGAGCGACTGGACTTCATTCCCGTCGATGGGCGCGGACTCAATCCGCAGCTGCAGAATCCAGGCATGGCGATTCATCCGCCGAATCTCTATCTCGGCTACGTCGGGACTTCGATTCCTTTTGCATTCGCCATCGCCGCGCTGCTGACACGACGTCTCGATGCGGAATGGCTGGCGGCGGTGCGTCGCTGGGCACTGCTCGCGTGGTTCTTCAACACCGTCGGTATCGTGCTCGGCATGTGGTGGGCGTATGTCGAACTGGGTTGGGGTGGATACTGGGCGTGGGATCCGGTCGAGAACGCGTCGCTGCTGCCGTGGCTGGTGAATACCGCGTTCCTCCACTCGATCATGGTGCAGGAGAAGCGTGGGATGCTGCGAAAGTGGAACGTGACACTCGTGGTGTCAGCGTTTCTGCTTTCTATCTTCGGCACGTTCATTACCAGAAGCGGTGTCATCTCCAGCGTGCACTCCTTCGCCCAATCGCCGGTCGGGAAGTGGTTCGCCGGATTCCTGATTCTGTCGATTGTCGTCACTGCTTATCTGGTCTCGACGCGACTCAACGATCTACGCTCGACCGCGGAGCTGGAGAGCATGGTCAGTCGGGAAGCCGCATTCCTGTACAACAATCTCGTTCTCGTCGGCATCGCGTTCTCTGTGCTTTGGGGAACGCTGTTTCCGATCATCAGCGAAGCAGTGCGGGGAACCAAGATCACCGTCGGCCCGCCCTTCTTTAACACGGTGAACATTCCGCTCGGGCTGCTGCTCCTGCTGCTGACCGGCATTGGTCCGTTGATCGCATGGCGCCGAGCGTCGGTGGCGAATCTCAAGCGCCAATTCCTGGTGCCGGTGTCGGTTGCCGCGACTGTCGGGATCATCTGCTTTGCGCTTGGCGTGCACAATCTCGCGGCACTGCTGTCGTACACGTTCGGCGCCCTCGTCGCCGCGACGATCATCCAGGAGTTCTACAAGGGCGTTAATGCCCGGCACAACATGTATGGCGAGTCGCGCCTGGTAGCGCTGCCGCGTTTGATCGCGCGCAATCGCAGGCGTTACGGCGGATATATCGTGCACGCGGGAGTCGTGGTCGTCTTCGCCGCGTTCGCCGGACTGGCATTCAAGCGCGAGTTCGATCTGACGTTGAATGCTGGTGACTCGAGGACCGTCACCGACGCGTGGGGACATCGGTGGACTTTTCTGAGCCAGGGGATCTCGCGCTATAACGTTCTGAATCGCGAAGTCACAGCGATCGCGCTGGATGTGACGCGCGATGGAAAGTCCGCCGGCGTCATCACCAGTGAGAAGCGGCAGCACGTTGATTCGCGCGGCGTGCCGACATTCGAGCCGTCGACTGAAGTCGGTATCAAGGGATCGTTCAAGCAGGATGTCTACGTCGTTCTGGCGGGCGTGCGCGGACGGGACGCTGCAGAAATCCGCGTCACATTCAATCCCCTGGTGAGATGGGTTTGGCTCGGCGGAGCGCTGATGGCGCTCGGGGGATTGGTGGTGATGTGGCCGGCGGCGGATCGGGCTCGGGTTCAGGCGGGATATGCAGCGGTCCTGAAGCCG
>DASUZC010000037.1:0-9525 GCA_036377095.1 Gemmatimonadaceae bacterium | reverse complement strand
TTACCCGCAACTCACAACTTGGAACCCACAACCCACAACCCGTTCGTTTGCACTTGTCCGCAGTGCAGTTACTTCGCGGCTTCGCCTTCGAGGTAAGTGTACCCCTCCAGCCCCGCCACGTAATCCGCAATGAACATGTTCGCCTCCTGCCGCTGGATTCCGGTGGCGTTGGCGACTTTGCGGCGGAACGTGGCGAGCAGATCCGAGCCGCGGAACTGCACGTAGTCGAGCACCTCGGTCACCGTATCACCGTGCACCAGGTCGGTGACCTCGTATCCCTTCGTATCAGATAGGCGAATGTGCACCGCGTTGGTGTCGCCAAAGAGGTTGTGGAGATCGCCCAGTATCTCCTGATACGCGCCCGTTAGAAAAATTCCGATGATGTACGGATCACCATCATTGAATGGATGCAGCTCGAGGCTCTTGCGTGCTGTTCTGTCACCAATGAAGCACTCGATTTTGCCGTCCGAATCGCACGTGACATCCTGAATCGTACCCCGGCGCGTCGGCTCCTCGCCGAGGCGATGAATCGGCATGATCGGAAAGATCTGATCGATCGCCCAGCTGTCGGGCAGCGACTGGAACAGCGAGAAGTTGCAGAAGTATCGATCGACCATCGTCGCTTCCAGGTCATCGATGATGTCGGAGTATTCATCGCGTTCGCGCTGCGCGATCTTCACGACTGTCCCGATCGTCGACAGGTATATCTGCTCGGCGAGAGCTCGATCGCGCAGCGTCAGCACGCCACTGCCGAACAGGTCCTGCGCGCGCTCTTTGTCGAAGGTCGCATCGTGGTAGACCTCGCGCACGCGCTTTCTCGACAGCCGCGGCTTGGAAAGCGAGTTGAAATCCGCCGCCATCTCGTGGAGCAACGTGTGATGTTCTTCGGTCAGTTCCGGAACCGCACTGTCCGCCTGAGATTCGACATCGATGACGCTGAGCAGCAGCAGCGCGTGGTGGGCAGTCAACGCACGCCCCGACTCACTGATGATGTGCGGCATCGGCAGCTCGTGCTGCCGGCACGCTTCGGCGATCGTGTAGATCACATCGTCGGCGTATTCCTGCAGCGTGTAGTTCACGCTCGCCTGCGACGTGGAGCCGCTACCATCGTAATCGACGCCCAGCCCCCCACCGACGTCGACGTGTGTGATGTCGACGCCCAGTCCGCGCAGCTCGGCGTAGTAGCGCGATACTTCCTGCAACCCCGACTTGATGTAGCGGATGTCGGTGATCTGCGAGCCGAGGTGGAAGTGAAGCAGCTTGAGAATGTCGAGACGATCGAGAGCCTTCAGTTTGTCGACCAGCTTCACCAGCTGCGCAGTGCTCAACCCAAATTTCGACTTCTCGCCGCCGCTCTTAGCCCAGCGTCCCGAACCTTCCGAGTACAGCTTGATCCGCACACCGGCAGTTGGCTTGACGCCGAGCTCGTCGGCGACCTGCAGCAGCACATCGACTTCGCTCAGCTGCTCGAGAACAATGAACACCTGGTGGCCGAGCTTCTGTCCCATCAGCGCCAGCCGCATGAACTCTTCGTCCTTGTAGCCATTGCAGACGATGAGATGATCCGTATGCTCGGCGAGGCCGAGTACTGCCTGGAGCTCCGGCTTGCTGCCGCATTCGAGCCCCACCCCCGCGCTCTTTCCGAATTCGACGATTTCCTCGACGACGTGTCGCTGCTGATTGACCTTGATCGGATAGACCGTCGTGTAGCCACCTTCGTAGCCGTACTCCTCTCTCGCGTGCGCGAACTTTTCGTTCAGCGATTCGATGCGGGAGCGCAGGACGTCCGAGAAGCGGAGAAGTAGTGGCAATCCAACTCCCTGCTCTTCGAGATCGTTTGCCAGCTCGAATAGATCCAGCTCCCGCTCCGGCTGATCGCGATCGGGTCTCACCACCACGTGACCGTCATCGTTGATGTCGAAGAAACCGATGCCCCAGCCTTCTATGTTGTAGAGCGCTTTCGCCTTCGCGATCGTCCACGGCTCCGCCGGCGGCGCCGGCGTCGGAGCGACGTGTCCGTTTTTCTGGGCGGGAGGAATTCGGGTGCTGGTCATGTCACCATTTTAGGGCAAAGCGGCTGTCAGTTGTACCAGCGACTTAGGGATAGAGACTCTCGATCCGCCAACCGTCGCCGTCTCTGGTATAGAGGTGTCGTTCATGTAGACGATTGGGCTTGCCTTTCCAGAACTCGATTCTTTCCGCTACAACGCGGAACCCCGACCAGAAGTCGGGACGCGGCACGCGTTTCCCCTCGAACTTTTGCTCGTACTCTTCAACCCGCTCGTCGAGTATCGTCGCCGTCTCCGTTGGCCGACTCTGTTTCGACGCCCATGCTCCGATCTGCGCGAGCCGGGGTCTGGTGGCGAAATAGGCATCCGCCTCTTCATCTGCAACTTTCGTAACTGTTCCCTCGACTCGTACCTGGATGTCGAGGGGCGCCCAGTAGAAGCACAAAGCGGCGCGCGGGTTCGCGAGCAGCTGCCGCCCTTTGCGCCCCTCGAAGTTCGTGTAGAACACGAACCCGCGTTCATCGAACGCTTTCAAGAGGACGATGCGCACCGACGGTTGGTTCCCGTCCTCGATCGTGGCGAGCGACATCGCGTTCGGCTCGCGGATGATCGACCGATCGATTTTTTGGGCGAGAGCGTAGACTTCGCGAAATCGCTCGATCGGATCCGGTGGGATCAACTAATACCTCGTCATCGTCGGGTCGACCTCGTCGATCCAACGCATGATGCCGCCGGTGAGGTTTCGCACTTCTGCCAGTCCGGCCTCCGCCAGCTGCTCGGCGGCAAATCGACTCCGCACGCCGACCTTGCAATACAGGATTGTCTCCCGGCGTTTGTCGAGCCGCGGGATCTCGTCGGCGATGCGATTCAGTGGGACCAGCCGCGCACCAGGAATGTGCCCGAGCTCCCATTCGAACGGCTCCCGCACATCGATGATCTCCAATTCCTCGCCAGTGGCGAGACGCTCGGCCAACCGGGCCGGCTGAATTTCCTTGACGTCTTCCCGCGTCGTATCTCCGCTCGCGGCGCCACCACAGAACTCGTCGTAATCAATCAGCTCGGTGATCTCGTGCGTACCGCAGACCGGACATTCCGGATCACGATGTATTTCAATGGTGCGGAACGCCATTGTCAGAGCGTTGATCGTAAGTAATCGGCCGGCCAACGTCTCGCCGAGACCCAGCAGCAGCTTGATTGCCTCTGTCGCCTGAACGGTCCCGATGAGACCCGGAACGACACCAAGTACACCGGCCTCCGCGCAGCTGGGAACCAGTTCCGGCGGAGGCGGCTCGCGGAAGAGACAGCGATAACACGGGCCCGTCGCAGTTCCAAACACCGAAGCCTGGCCTTCAAAACGGTGCACCGCTCCGTAGACGTTGGGAATGCCAAGCAAAACCGCTGCGTCGTTGACCAGATATCTCGTCGCGAAGTTGTCGGTTCCGTCGACAATCACGTCGTACCCGCCAGCGATCTCCAGCGCATTCGCTGATGTCAGCCGCGTATCGTAAAGCTCGACGTCGACATTGGGGTTGATGTCGCGCAGGCGATCGCGGGCAGAATCGAGCTTTGAGCTGCCAATCGCCGCCGAACCGTGTAGAACCTGACGCTGAAGATTGGAGAGGTCGACGTCGTCATAGTCGACGAGTCCGATTGTGCCCACGCCAGCAGCCGCCAGGTACAACGCGACGGGTGAACCCAGGCCACCGGCGCCGACCAGCAGCACGCGCGAAGACTTCAGGCGACGCTGGCCGTTCTCACCAACCTGCGGCAGCAGGATGTGGCGGCTGTAGCGCACCTGTTCCTCGCGACTTAGCTCGCTGGAGTCGACCTGTTTGGTGTTCACGGCGTGATATATTGCGCGGTGATGACTGGAGTGCTCATCTAGGACGCTAACCACTGGCGTCCCTTCCAGCAACGCTTTTTCAAGCCTACGCGGCGCATGATCTTCAAGCGTTTTTACGACGACAATCTGGCCCAGGCAAGCTACATGATCGCGTGCGAGCAAACTCGTGAAGCGATCGTGGTGGATCCCAACGTCGACGTTGGTCAGTATACGCGCGCGGCAGGCGCCGACCGCCTGCGCATCACGCACGTTACCGAAACGCACATCCACGCCGATTTCCTGTCGGGCGCGCGCGAGCTCGCCAGCGTTACGGGAGGGACTCTCCACCTTTCCGCAGAGGGTGGCAAATTCGGCTACGTCCCGGAAGCGCTGAGGGGCTCGAATCCCCTGCGCGACGGCACGGTCATCGACGTCGGTCAGGTGCGTGTGATCGCTTCGCACACACCGGGACATACTCCCGAGCATCTGTCCTTCTTTCTCATTGACAGGGCGCGCGGCGAAAACGCTGTCGGCGCGCTCACCGGCGATTTCGTGTTCGTAGGAGACGTTGGTCGACCTGACCTTCTGGAGAAAGCCGCCGGTGTTACCGGCACGATGGAAGATTCGGCGCGCCAGCTCTTTCGCTCACTCACCAGGTTCAAGAGTCAGCCGGATCATCTCCAGCTCTGGCCGGGTCACGGCGCCGGCTCCGCGTGCGGCAAGTCGCTTGGCGCGATGCCTCAGACGACGCTGGGCTACGAGAGACTGTTCAACTGGGCGTTCGCGGATATATCCGAGGACACCTTCGTTGCAAGAGTCCTAGAGAATCAGCCGGTGCCACCGCGCTATTTCGCGACGATGAAGCGTCTGAATCGAAGTCTCGATGCGCCGCAAAAGAAGCGCGAGTCGGGCTCACTGAGCTTCGCCGACCTCGAACAGGCTTTGGCAAACGAAGCCGTGATCGTCGACACCCGCGCTGCGGAAAAATTTGCAGCCGGTCACATCCCGGGAACCCTCAATATTCCGCTCGGCAAATCATTCCTGAATTGGGCCGGCGCTTTGGTCGACGAAAACGCGAATCTCTACCTGATAGTCGATACAGATAGCGATGACGCAGTGGGCAGCATACTTGGCGACCTGTGCAAGATTGGCCTGACAAACGTTGCCGGTTTCTTCGGGAGTGGCATCGTTCACGACTGGAAATCGCGGCGGGGAGCGGTGGAGACAGTCTCGCAGCTGGATGTAGCGGCGTTGCGTGCGTCCGCCGGACAAAACAACGTGCAGATCATCGACGTTCGCAGCCCCGAGGAATGGAGTCATGGGCATTTGACTGGCGCGCGGCACATCCCTCTCGCTGCCCTTCCCGAACGGCTGACCGAGCTCGACACGACGAAACCAATTGTGCTGCAATGCCGCGGAGGCG
Source organism: Gemmatimonadaceae bacterium (assembly GCA_036377095.1). GTDB lineage: Bacteria > Gemmatimonadota > Gemmatimonadetes > Gemmatimonadales > Gemmatimonadaceae > UBA4720. The sequence continues at coordinate 4,271 of DASUZC010000037.1, read as the reverse complement.
GACGGTCGGCAATCGCGACGAGTCTGCTGCTCGCGCACGGGATCTCCAACGTGTCGAATCTCCAGGGAGGATACGACGCCTGGGTCACGCAAGGATTCCCGGTGGAGGCAGACGATGCCTCGCGGAAGCGGCGCTAGCACGCAAAGGTAGTCCATGAGTCACCCAGTCTTCGTACCGGCGCCACTCGGCAGGCGACGGGGAGCCGGTCCCGCGAGTTGGAAAGAACGGCTGGAGGCGCTTCGTTACGTACCGGCGCTCTTCCGACTGATCTGGCGCACGCACCACGGCTACACGTTGGGGATTATCGCGCTGCGCATTGTGCGATCGGTGGTGCCTGTGGCGACGTTCTGGGTCGGGAAACTCATTCTCGACTCCGTAATTGCAGCGAAGAGCGGAACGGCGCCGCTTACGAACGTGTGGCGCTATCTGGCGCTCGAGCTCCTGATCGTGCTGGGAGCGGAGATCCTTGCCCGCGCGTCGTCGCTGATCGAGAGTCTGCTCGGAGATCTCTTCTCCAATGAGATGAGCATCGAGCTGATGGAGCACGCCGCCAAGCTCGATTTAGCTCAGTTCGAGGATCCCGAGTTTTACGATCACCTCGAGCGTGCGCGGCGACAGACGGTAGGACGCATTGCGCTCCTCAGTTTGCTGCTATCGATGTCGCAAGATGCGTTGACATTGCTCACGCTCGCCGGTGCACTGATCGCCTACAATCCGTGGCTACTGCTGCTCCTTGCACTGGCGGTGATCCCGAGCTTCCTCGGCGAAACGCACTTCGCATCGCTCGGCTACTCACTGCTTTTTCGATGGACGCCGGAGCGACGGCAGCTCGATTATCTGCGCTACGTGGGCGCGAGCGACAAAACGGCAAAAGAAGTCCAGATGTTCGGATTGGCGCCGTGGCTCACTGACCGCTACCGCGAGCTGTCGCAGCGTTTCTACGAGGAGAATCGCAATCTCTCCATCCGCCGCGGCATTGTAAGCGCGCTGTTGTCGATCATCGGGACTGTGGGCTACTACTCGGCCTATGTCGTGATTCTCCTGCGCGCTGTGCGCGGAGATATCACGATCGGAACGTTGACGTTCCTCGCTGCATCCTTCGGTCGCGGCCGCGATGTAATCCAGAACATCCTGCTATCGGCGAGCAACGTATTCGAGCAAGCGCTGTACTTGCGAGACTTGTTCGTGTTCCTCGACATGCGGCCGACCATCGAATCCCCGCCCGATGCTCGCCTGGTGCCGCAGCCGATCCGCGACGGGTTCGTGTTCGAGGACGTTGGCTTCCGGTATCCGGGGAGCGAGCGGTGGGCGATTCGTAACGTCAGTCTGACGCTGCGACCCGGTGAGCGTGTCGCGCTGGTCGGCGAGAACGGCGCCGGCAAGACGACGATCACGAAACTGCTGGCAAGATTGTACGATCCGACCGAGGGAAGGATTACCCTCGACGGCGTCGATCTGCGCCAGTACGACCTCGGGAGTCTTCGTCGCGCGATCGGTGTGATCTTCCAGGACTTCGTTCGTTACGACATGCGCTTCGACGAGAACATCGGTGTGGGGGAGATCAACTCGGTGCGCGCCGATCTCGACAAGCAGAATGGAACTCCAGCATTGATCACGTCCGCTGCCGAGAACTCACTGGCCGCGTCGCTGCTGCCTCGCTTCCCCAAAGGCTACCAGCAGATGCTCGGGCGTCGCTTCGAAGAGGGTGTCGATCTGTCTGGCGGAGAGTGGCAGAAGATCGCGCTCGCCCGCGCTTACATCCGTGACGCGCAGGTACTCATCCTCGACGAACCGACAGCCGCGCTCGACGCACGCGCGGAATACGAGGTGTTCTTGCGATTCTCGGAGCTGGTGGCGGGGAGGATGGCCATTCTGATCTCACACCGGTTTTCGACGGTGCGCATGGCGGACCGGATCATCGTCCTACGTTATGGCAAAGTCGAAGAGCAAGGATCGCACGAAGAGCTTCTCGAGCGACGGGGGCTGTACGAGGAATTGTTTGCGATGCAGGCGGCGGGATATCGATGAGGACTGAGGGGGGAGGACCAAGTGCATCGATCATCGCGGACTAATTGAGGACCGAGGACCTTTAGAAGCGAAGTGCACCGCTGAGCGCTTTCAGCAGCTAGCTGACCGCTTGGCGCTGCACGCGACGGGACAGATTGCGTTGGAGTTCAGGAAACGCGAGTTGTAGATCAGATCGCGAACGAGATCTGTCACGTCTTCTTGCAGCGGACAGCTAACAGCGAGCTGCTGTCAGCGCCCAGCGGTGTAGTACGCCTTTCAAGTCCTCGGTCCTCAATTAGTCCGCGATGATCGATGCACTGGTCCTCGACCCTCAGTCCTCATCGAAGGACTACGGATTCAAATACCGCCTGAACCACCCCAGGACTTCGCCCCACCACAATCTCTGATTCTGCGGCTTCCCAATCCAATGTCCTTCATCGGGGAAATCGATCAGCCGGCTCGGCACTCCCTGGCGCTGGAGCGCAGTGAATAGAGAAAGCCCTTCGGTGTAGGGAACGCGGTAGTCCAGCTCGCCGACGACCACCAGATGCGGAGTGCGGAAGTTGCCGGCGAACAGGTGGGGCGACCAACGCCGGTACACGGAATCCATCGCCGTTTTGTCCCAATAGGGGCCGCCGAATTCCCATTCGCTGAACCAGACCTCTTCGGTCGCCCCATACATGTTCTCGAGGTTGTACACGCCCGCGTGAGTGAACAACGCTTTGAATCGGTTCGAGTGTCCGGCGATCCAGTTGGTCATGTAACCGCCGTAGGATCCACCGCCGGCACCCATGCGTGTCGAATCGAGCCAAGCATTGCGCGCCAGTGCTGCATCGAGCCCGTTCATCAGATCGGTGTAGACCTTTCCACCCCAATCGCGCGAGATCTGATCCGTAAAGCGCTGCCCGTAACCAAAAGAGCCCCGCGGATTGATGGCGACGACACCGAAGCCGGGTGAGGCGAACATCTCGAAGTTCCAGCGACCGTGCCACTGATCGAGCCATTCGCCCTGCGGCCCACCGTGAATCAGAAACAGGACCGGGAATTTCTTACCGGGCTGGTACTGCGGCGGCCTGAGCAACAACCCCTGCACGCTGTCACCGTCGGCCCCCTTGAACCAGAAGTCTTCAACCGGATTCAGCTTTAGCTGCGCCAACAGCGGGGCGTTTTCGTGCGTGAGCTGACGAACGTTGCTCAAGCCCGCCGCACCAACGCTTGCAACGTAGACTTCCGCCGGTCGCTCGGTGGCGTCCTGAAGCCAGGCAATCGTCTTTCCGTCAGCAGATACCGACAGCGAAAAGTTGTTGGCGCGCGATGTCAGCAGCTGCGGCGTTCCAGACCAGCCACTCGAGCTGCGGGCGATGCGGTAAATCTTGGTGCGGCTTGCGTCCACCGACGTGATGTAGATCGCGTCGCCACTCGGAGAGAACGCATACGCGTCCGCGTTTCTATCCCAATTGGGCAGCAACTCGCGAGACGTGCGTGTCGTTCGGTCGTACGCCATCAAACGCTGACGGTCCGACTCGAATCCACCGCGCGCTTGCGAGGCGTAGAGAAGAGTCCGACCATCGGGTGAGTAGACCGGATTCTGGTCTGCTCCCTTGTTCGCGGCGGTGATGACAGTCGCTGTCGCACCGTTCACCGGGACCGTGTAGAGATTCACATCAGTCAGCCAGGCATCGGCGCGGCCTTGATCCTTGGCGGTGTAGGTAAGCTCTTTGCCGTCGGCGGAAAACGCGTAGGCCTCGCTGCCGCCGAACGGACCAGGCGGGACATCGTACTTCACGCCGGTGGTTACGTCGCGCAATCCGGTCCCATCGGTAGACACGATGAAGAGATGGGAACGAGTCGCCGGCGTCCACTCCGTCCAGTGACGGTACAAAAGATTGTCAGTGATGTGGGCCTTCACTTTGCCGGTGTCAGCGGCTTTTGCCCGCTCAATGTTGCAGGCGTCGCTGTCGCAATCCGGATAGACGCCGGTGACGAACGCAATCCTGTCTCCCGTCGGCGCCCATACCGGCCCGCTGGCGCCGCCGTTCACATTGGTGACTTGACGCGCGTTGCCTCCGGAGACGTCGGCGATCCACAGTTGACCGTTAACACCATACGCGACGCGCTTGCCGTCAGGCGACCAGCGCGCCTCAGCGGCTTTGGTGTTGGCATTGGGGAATTGGCGCGCCACACCGCCGGAGACCGGTGCGAGCATCGTCACGGTAGTGCGACGATTCGCTCCGACATCGGTCGTGCGCAGCGAATAGAGAACC
>DASUZC010000036.1:0-20189 GCA_036377095.1 Gemmatimonadaceae bacterium | reverse complement strand
GGGCGATGCGGACCTGTCGCCGCCGCCCAAGGTAATCGAGCGAATCAACGCGGCTGTGCGTATTCCAACCATGAGCAGGTATGGGTTTGCGCTGGGTCTGGTCGAGTATCGTGAAGCTGTTTCCCGGTTCATGAAACGGCGGTTTGGCCAGGACTTCGATCCCATGACTGAAGTCATACCGCTGATCGGCTCGAAGGAAGGTATCTCGCATCTTGCATTCGCCTACGTTACGAGAGGCGATTACACGATCGTGCCCGAGCCCGGCTACAACTCCTACCTTGGTGGCACTCTGCTGGCCGAAGCGTCGATGTACAAGTACGCGCTCCGCCCGGAGAACGATTTCCTGATCGATCTCGACAAGGTGCCTGCCGATGTGCTCAAGAAAACCAAGATTCTCTACCTGAACTACCCGAACAACCCGACCTCTGCCATCGCTCCGGCGGAATACCTCGAAGAGATAGTTCGGCGCTGCAAGGAACTGGATATCCTGCTGGTGTATGACAATGCCTATTCCGAGCTCGCCTACGACGGGTACGTGCCGCCCAGCATTTTCGAGATTCCGGGTGCTCGCGACGTCGCGATCGAGTTCCACTCGATGTCGAAGACCTACAACATGACCGGGTGGCGTTGCGGCTGGGCGTGTGGCAAAGCGGAGTTCATCGCAGCGTTGGGAAAGGTCAAATCCTTCATTGATACGGGAACGTTCATGGCAATTCAGGCGGCTGCGGCAACGGCACTGGATGAATGCGCCGATTGGATTCCGACGAACGTTGCGGAGTTCAAGCGCCGTCGCGATGCCGCCGTCGACGCGTTTTGCGAAGCCGGGTTCCCGTGCGTCAGACCAAAGGCGACGATGTATCTCTGGTGCCCACTTCCGAAAAACATTCCGAGCGCCGTGTTCGGTGAGCGACTTCTTCAGGACGAAGGCGTCGTCGTGCTGCCCGGATCATTGTTCGGACCGGGAGGCGAAGGCTTCTTCCGCGTCTCATTCATTACCTCTCCCGAGCGGCTGCGCGAGGCAGCCACGCGTGCCGGTCGCGTGTTGAAGCGACTCCAGGCGCAGGCAGGCTCGGAAGTGCGTAGCGCACCGCGCGTCGAAGAGCGGCAAGGCATGGCGCGCGCCTGATGATATTCCGCCGCGTCGCTGTTGACTCCGAGAAAGCGGGGAAGAGGCTATCGCCTGCTTTCCTCGTTTCACTCGGCGTGCACTTCGTCGTGGCGGTGGCGTTGATGCGGATGCTCATCTTGAACGCGGAATTCCCACAATCGCCGCGCAAGCAAGCAGCTCCGCAGGAACGCGTTGGTTTCGTGCAGCTTGGTAAGCCGGGCGAAAAACCAACAGCGGGGAAGGTGGGCGGCGATGGTCGTCCGTTCACGCCACGCGAGATTCATGTTGTCGCGCCGCGAATCGTTCCCAGTACGATCCCGATGCCCAACGTCACGACGGCCAAGCCGACCGAGGAGCCCGGCAACGGTCCTTTGGTGGGTGGCGGCGGACCATCGCGCGGTGTCAGGCCGTCGTACTCCGACGGTCGGGTATGGACTCCGCCCGGTCCCGTTATCAGCCCTCCCAAAACCGTCAAGCAGACAATCGATAGTCTGATCGCTGATGCGATCGGCCCGTACAACGATTCGGTAGCCGCCGCTGCGCAGCGTCGTGATCCAACCGACTGGACGATCGAGAAAGGCGGCTACAAGTGGGGCATCGATCGTCACGCGATTCGTCTCGGTCCGGTCTCCATCCCGACCGCATTGCTAGCGATGCTGCCCCTCAATGTGCAGGGAAACCCGACGACGATCGAACGCGATCGCTCGTATGCCGCGATGAACCGCGACATCAGCTGGCACGCGCAGCAGGCGATCAACGATGCCGATTTCATGAAAGCGGTACGCAGCATTCGTGAGCGCAAAGAGCGCGAGCGGGCATCCGCTCTGTCCGCTAGCCAACCCAGAGATAGCACCTCTCCTCGTTAGGGGAGGGTCGTAACTCTCACCAGAAAAAGCACTTAGAGAACAGGCGATATTCGCTATTGCTATTTTTCTAGCATATGCTAGATTCGCAGCACATTTCTGGAGCGTGCTGAGATTCAGATGACCCACGAGGACGAACTCGAAGGCTTGAGCCGCCGTGAGCGGCAGATCATGGATTTCCTTTTCCAGCGCGGCAAAGCATCTGTCGGCGAAGTGCTGGACGGAATTCCGAATCCTCCCGGCTATTCCGCGGTGCGGGCAACGCTGCGCACCCTCGAGCAAAAGGGCAGGGTCGTCCACGAGGAAGATGGACGAGCCTACGTGTACCGGCCGACGCTCCGTCGTGACGCGGCGCGGCGCTCAGCACTCACGCACGTTCTCAGAACTTTCTTTGACAATTCCGCGGAGCAGGCGGTAGCTGCGCTGCTGGAGCTCAAAGGGCCGAAGCTGTCGCCCGCGGAGCTCGAGCGCGTCTCTAAAATCGTAGAACAGGCGAAGAGGGAGGGCCGTTGAAATGACGTCTATTCTCGATCGGGCCTCCTCGCTGCAAAGCATCATTCCGATTCTTGTGGATGCTGCACTAAAGGGTGCTGTCCTCGTTGGGATTGCAGCGATCGCCGCATTTGCGCTGAGAAAGCGATCGGCTGCCTCGCGCCATGCCGTGTGGAGCGCCGCCGTCGTCGGGCACCTCGCTATACCCGTTTTCATGTTGCTGCTGCCGGAGTGGCGCATGCCGGTGCTGCCGAGCGCTCCGTGGATGCAGAGTGAACCGGTTGCTGCAATCTCAGTTGGTCCGGGCGCGACATCGCAGGCAACAATCGAGAACGCCGTAAACGACGGAGTGAAGCAGGCGACGTCGACTCAGAAACCAACCACGGTCCAGCCAGCAGCGCGCGGCAACTTCCCCTCCGAACCCGCAGCTGTTGGCTCGCCTGTCGTCCTCTCGCATCCGATCAGCACCTTCGCGGTGATTGCGACAATCTGGTTTGTCGGGGCGGCCCTGGTTCTTCTCCGGCTTGCTCTAGGTACGTGGCAAGTTGGCCGGCTGGCACGCATTGGTGCACGAGTCGAGGACGGCGCCTGGCTGTCGCTTACTCAGCGCCTCGCCAATCGCCTCGGCGTGACGCGTCCGCTCACGCTGCTGCGCGGCGATCGACTCGCGGTGCCAGTGACCTGGGGAATCGTCTATCCCGCCGTCCTGCTGCCGCAGGATGCAGACAGCTGGACGGAGGAGCGGCGTCGTTTTGTGCTCGTACACGAGATGGCACACGTCAAACGCTTCGACGCCCTGACACAGCTGCTCGCTCAGATCGCGGTTGCGCTGTTCTGGTTCGATCCGCTCGTCTGGATCGCCGCTCACCAAATGCGCGTCGAGCGCGAACACGCGTGCGACGATTACGTGCTGCGCGATGGGACGATGCCGTCGCTCTATGCAGGTGAGCTGTTGGAGATGGTTCGTTCGATAGGTACACCACGTCACGACCGCGCTGCTCCTGCGTTCGCCGCGCTGGCAATGGCGCGCCGCTCCGAGTTCGAGGGCCGCATGCTCGCCATCCTCGACCCCCGCCTCGATCGCGACACCATGAATCGTAGAGGCACTTTCATGACAGCTTTGATTGTTGCACTGCTGACAATTCCATTAGCCGCGCTTCGCCCATTCCAGCAACCAGCTCGAGCGGCGACATCGCCAGACGAACTCCCGAGTTCATTCAAGGTCACGATCAGTGATCCGAAGGCGTCGACGACACCGGCTATGCCTTCGACAGGCGCTGCAACGTCGGTCGGCGCGAGCACTTCGATGTTTGGTGGTTCGATGTTTGGCAGCGCGAAGACGCCTGCGTCGAACAGTCAGGGAACTGCCGCGCAGGCAAGATGGACGTGCGAGAAATATCCAACCGGTACTGAGCTCCACGGCAGCTCGACGCACATCAGCGAACACACGGGCGAGGGCCCTGACAGATTGGATCTTCTTTTCAGCGACTCGGGGCACTGCACCGAGGCAGCTGTCATTGGCAAGATTGTGTTCTCTCCGGACGAAACCCGGATCGCGCAACTCTCACCGGGCGGCTTCGCGAGATTTCGCGAGCGCACATCCTCATTCGATCGGGCCGTTTCCGTCACAGCGGTTGGCGATGGATCTCTGAATTACACCGCGTTGATAAACGGCGCACCGGCTCCATTCGATGCGACAATGCAGGCATGGCTGGCACAGTTGCTTCCAACCGTGCTGCGCGAAATCCCAATCAACGTCCCCGAACGGGTTGCACGTTTCCGCGCGCAGGGTGGTGTTCCTGCCGTCCTGCAGGAAATCAGTCGCATTCGCAGCTCGGGAGCCAAACGGGCGCACTATGAGGAGTTGATCAAGAACGGGCCCACGCTCAGTGATGCTGATCTCGAGAAAATCATCAATCAGGTGGGGCGCGATTTGACGAGCTCCGGAGACCTGAGCGCAGTGTTGCAGATGCTTCCCCGGAAAGCGATGCAGACTCCGGGCGCCAGGCGCGGGATCGCGGATGCTCTTTCGCGTATCCAATCCGGCGGCGACAAAGCAAACACGCTGCAGGTGCTCGCCCCCAACGCGGACCGCGAGTTACTTCTTCTGCTCGCGCAGGCAGCCGAGCAACTGCCGTCGAGCGGCGACAAGGCCAACTTCCTGATCGCGACTGCCGCAGAGTATCTCAATCCGGGCACCGCAGACCTCCGCAACGCCTACTTCCGCACGACGGCTACTTTGCAGTCGAGCGGCGACATGGCGAACGTGCTGATGGCGGCGATGCCATACGGCCACGCGAACCCGCAAATCGCGTTGCTGGTGGTCGAGACTTCAAAGAGCCTGACGTCGAGCGGCGACGCAGCGAACGTCCTGATGTCGCTCGTCTCGCAGAGAGTGATACAGCCGTCGGACACACGGGCGACAATAATCGCAATCGAGCGCACGTTGACGATGGCCTCTAGCGGAGACAGAGCGAATGTTCTGATCACGATCTCCGGCGCCGGTCTTCTCACGACGCGCGAAGTGAAAGACGCTTTCATGAAGGCGACTCTGGCGCTGCCGTCCGACGGCGACCGGGCCAACGTCCTGGCATCAGCGGCAAGAAATCAATAACGCAGGTGTGAGCGGAGGGCTCATGACGGTCATCAATCGTTTTTGTTGTCCTGTAAGTGCTAGAAAAACAGCACTTGGCCTGTTACTGATCGCTGCGACGCCGCTGCTCGCGCTGTCGCAGGCGGCCAAAGCGCAGCAGACTTCCGCTCCCGTAAACGCCGCCTCAGTCGCGATGGCGAGCGCCGCGCTGGCAGAACGTCCGCCCGTCATCGACGGTAAGGACGACGACGACGTGTGGCAGAGGGCGACGCCGATCAGCGGCTTCCGCGGCTTCGATCCCAAAGAAGACGGGGATCCGTCGTTCCCAACCGAAGCCAAAGTCGCCTACGACGCTGAAAACATTTACGTGTTCGTGCGCATGTTCGATCCACACCCGGACAGCATTGTTTCGCTGCTTTCACGCCGCGACGTGAAAACGCAGAGCGAACAGGTCAAAGTGATGATCGACTCCTACCATGATCGGCGGACGGCGTACGAGTTCGCGGTCAATCCGGCAGGTGTGAAGCGCGACTACTACGAGTACGACGACTCGCGGGAAGACATTACCTGGGATGCGGTATGGGACGTAGGAACTCGCATCGATTCACTAGGCTGGACAGCCGAGTTCAAGATTCCGCTCAGCCAGCTTCGTTATCCGCGAGCTGCCGAGCACACCTTCGGCATCATGATCATGCGCGACATCGTACGGCGGAGCGAGCGCGACAGCTGGCCAATCTACCGCCGCTCGAAAAGCGGCATCGCATCGCAGTTCGGCGAAGTGTCCGGTCTGCGCGGACTGGGGTCGCCACATCGCCTCGAGATCGCGCCCTACGTAGTTGCCAAGAACTCGAGCGTTTCGCAGACGACCGGATTTGGTCGCACGCAAAAACAGACACTTGGTGGAGATCTCAAGTACGGTGTGACGTCCAATCTCACTCTCGACGCGACGGTGAACCCTGATTTCGGTCAGGTCGAGGCGGATCCGGCGCAGCTCAATCTCACTGCGTTCGAAACGTTCCTCGCCGAACGGCGGCCGTTTTTCCTCGAAGGAACTGGAATCTTCAGCTTTGGTGGCGGAGATGGGTCCCGGATGTTCTACTCGCGACGCATCGGTCGGTCTCCACAACTGTCCGGACTTGTCAGCGATCCAACGGCTGACATTCCCGCAGCAACGCCGATTATCGGTGCGTCGAAACTCACGGGTCGGCTAGCGAGCGGTATGTCCGTCGGCAGTCTATTCGCGGTAACCGAGCGTGAGGCCGTCGGTCCGACGCTGATTGAGCCACAGACTGAGTATGGCGTTTTTCGCGTCTCACAAGACCTGCGCAATGGCGAATCCGGAATCGGCGCAATCGTTACCCTTGTCAATCGCCAGTTGGATGAGAGCAGTGCGGGCATCCTCCGCCGCCAGGCGCTAACCGGCGGTATTGACGCACGTCATCGCTTTGATAACGGGCGCTACAAGGTCAGCGGCTTTCTGGTGGCGAGCAATGTACGCGGGAGTGCTGGCGCGATTGCTCGCACACAGAGGAATGCGGTACACTATTACAACCGACCCGACGCCGGACTCGCATACAATCCCGATCGCACCTCGCTCTCGGGTACTGATTTGATGCTGAGGGCGGACAAGGTTGCCGGCGTGTTTACCTACGGCGCTTTCTACGAGCGTCTGTCGCCTGGTTTCGAGACCAACGATGTCGGTTTCCTGTCTCAAGCGGATCAGCAGGTCACTCAAGGTTACATGGCGCTGCAAAGCAGCGAGCCACGCGCGTTCTGGCGCAACGCGTCAGCGCAGATCTACCAGTTCAATCAGTTCACCACCAACGGGCTGCCGGTCACGAACTTCAGCGAGCTGGATCTGTTCACCGAGTTCAACAATCGGATGACTTTCAGCGCCAGCCTTTGGGCGGACAATCTGACTCCCGCCTACTGCGATCGCTGCGCGCGTGGCGGCCCTGCGGTGCGTGGTACGCCCGATTTCAATTTGCTGATCAACGTTGGCGCGGATCCTCGTCCGAATGTGGTGCCTACCTTTGCCGCGATTTACACCGTCGGTGATTACGGCAAGTCGACGCTTTGGAGAATCCGTCCGTACGTCACCGTGCGCACGCGCAGCAATCTCAGCTGGGAGCTGGGCACGCGCTATCAACGCAATCGCAACGACACCCAGTGGTACGACAATCTTGGAGTGATCGGCAGCGACACGACGCATTATCTATTTGCGCATCTCGATCAGGAGCTGCTCAGTTTCACGAGCAGGTTGAACTACACGGCAACGACGACGCTGTCGCTGCAGTGCTACGCCGAGCCATTCATTACGACGGGCCGCTACTTCCGGCTGCGCGAACTGGCGAATCCTCGCGCGGCGAGCTACGAGGATCGTTATCGGCCGTACTCGCTGAGCACTGACGACGCGAGCTTCAACATCAAGGAGCTGCACGCCAGTGCAGTCGCGCGTTGGGAGTACCGCCCCGGTTCGACGCTGTTCGTTGTGTGGACGCAGGGAAGGGATCAGGACGAGCGCGATCCTGGAAGCTTTCTTCCGGTTCGAGATCTGAGAAATCTCTTTTCGGCGCGACCCAATAACACCTTCCTGATCAAGGCGTCGTACTGGATGAACTTCTAAACTGCAACAGAACGGGTTGTGGGTTGCGGGTTCCTGGTTGTGAGTTGCGGGTAGCTGTCCCTGACCCACAACCCGCAACCTTGAACTCACAACCGACAACCCGTTCTATTGCAGTTGTTGGCAGCTCTTAGGAGAATTGCGCGAAGCCCACGGTATTCCCCCCCGGCTCGCGCACGTAAATCTCCGTGCTGCCGTAGAAGGTGTCGTGACGCGGCTTCACGACCGGGGCGCCGGCGAGCGACTTTTCAATACTGTTGAGATCGTCGACGGTGATGAACAGCGCGACCGAGTGGCCGGTAATGTCGCTAGCGGCTCCCGGATCTTCGCTCAGCACGCTGGCGCGGGTCTGGTACATGATCTCGACCGGACCCTTCTGGACGCTAGCGAAAATCAGCTTGCCGTCGCTGTCTGGTACTTTGTTGGTGATCTCGAAGCCGAGCCGGTCCGTCCAAAATTTCACGCACGGCTCCACCGCGTCTACGATCAGCACTGGGGTCAGCTGCTTCAAAGTCGGTGCAGCGCCGCGGGAATTGTCTTTTGCTTCAGTCATTGATGAACCTCGCTGGGCCTCCACCATAACAAAAAAACGGCCGGCCTGCGAGGCCGACCGTTGAGAGTAGTAAAGGATTCCTTACGAGGGCATTGCATTCCCGCCCTGGTTCGCATCGAACCCGGGACGGAAAACGCCGCAGATGACGCCAAGGACTCCGAAGTCCATCCCCGGCTGCACGGTGATGTCGCGCTCAGCCGGATTTGCCGCCTCGAGTACGACCGCGCCGTTGCGCTTCTTGTAGGTCTTCACAGTCGCTTCCTCTCCCAAACGCGCGGCAACGACATCGTTGTCCTTGGGAGTCTCGCCAGGATTGACGAGCACGTAATCCCCTTCGTTGATGCAGCGACCGATCATGCTGTCTCCCTTTACCTTCAGGAAGAAGACCTGGTCGGACGGAACGAAGCGGCGGTCGAGAGTGATGAAGCCCTGACGATGCTCCGGGATGAGTGCCGGCTCACCCGCGTGAATCTTTCCATAGAACGGCACCGGCTGAGTGCGCATTGCAGCGCCGAAACCGAGGAGGTTGACGCCGCGTGACCGCGCCGGATCACGCTCGATGTACCCCTTTCTCGCGAGCGACTGCAGCAGATCGGAAACCGTCTTCGTCGATTTGATCTTGAACTGCTTGCCGATGTCCCGGATGCTCGGCTGATATGTGTTCTCAGCTGTGAAATCGAGCAGGTAGTGATATACCGAGCTCTCGAGCTTAGTTAGTTGCTCGGCCATGGGGGTTTTCCTGGAAGTCTGGGTCTCTGTAGTCGTCAAATAATAATCTGTGTACGAAACCGTACCTGGTCAACAATTTTCGTTTGCGGCAAAAGCTGTTACAAATCTAGCTTTTGAAGAGCTTTATCGATCCGCTTCAAGGACAACGACGGTCCCATCTGCACGAGCATCTCGAAGATCCCCGGACTGACCGTAAGGCCAGTTAAGGCCACCCTGAGCGGCTGAAAGATCTTCCCAGCCGCAATTCCGCGTTTTTCTGCCAGCGTGCGCAGGGATGTCTCCAGCGTTGGCGCATCCCAGACCTCGACCTTCGCCAAGGCACCCCTGGTGTCACCGAGCAGGGACGAAGCCTCGCCCGGATCCTTCCAGTTTTTTGCGACTGCTAACGGGTCGTACTCGATGTCGTCGAGAAAGTACGGTCGAGCCTGGTTCACGATGTCGTCGAGGGTCCGCGAGCGGACTCGCAGTAAATCCAGAAGACGCAGATACCAATCGCGCCGCTCAACGAGCTCTTCCTCAGTGGCAAGGCGCGCCTCGATGATCTTGGGCGTGACGCGCGGCTCGAGCTCCTCGAGCGAAATCATCGACAGATGCTGGCCATTCATCCACTCCAGCTTCTTCGGATCGAAGATCGCCGCTTTTTTCTGCAGCCCATCGACGTTGAAGAGCTCGATCATCTCGGGAATCGTCATGATCTCGCGATCACCACCCGGAGACCAGCCGAGCAGCGCCAGGAAGTTGAGCATCGCGCCGGGGAGCAAACCGTAATGCTGGTAGTCGCCAACGGCCGTCGCGCCGTGTCGCTTACTGAGTTTTTTCCCGTCGAGTCCGTGGATCATCGGCAGGTGCGCGAACGTAGGCAGCGGCGCGCCAAGGGCGCGATATAACCGGATCTGCTTCGGCGTGTTGGAGATGTGATCGTCGCCGCGCATGACGATGGTGATCCCCATTGCGATGTCATCAGAGACGACGGCCAGGTTGTAGATCGGTGTTCCATCCGAGCGAAGGATCACGAAGTCATCGATGTCCTTGTTGGGGAAAGCGATGCGTTCGTGTACGAGATCATTCCAATCAGTGACTCCCTCTGGCACTCGAAAGCGAACCACGTACGGCATTCCGGCTGCGACACGGCGCTCGACTTCCTCTGGCGTCAAGCGATCGCACCGACGGTCGTACCTGAATGCCTCTTTTCGCGCGTCTGCTTCGCGTCGTCTCTCCTCCAGCTCGGCGGGCGTGCAAAAGCAGCGGTAGGCTGCGCCGGTCTCGAGCAGACGGCGCGCGTCTGCCTGATGACGCGCGAGATTAGCGCCCTGGTAGACAACATCATCGTCCCAGTCGAGACCGAGCCACTCGAGGCCCTCGAAGATTGCGCGAGTACTTTCATCGGTGCTGCGCGCCTTGTCGGTGTCTTCGATGCGGAGAAGGAACTCGCCGCCGAATTTTCTGGCGTAGAGCCAGTTGAAGAGCGCGGTACGCGCGCCGCCGACGTGCAGGTAACCCGTCGGCGACGGAGCGAAGCGCAGTCTTGGCTTTGTGGAATCGGTCATGTTGTGCAGTAATGCAAAGCGGGTCCACACGACGCGCGGACCCGCCGAGCGGAGAGAGAGGGATTCGAACCCTCGATACGCGTTTCCACGTATGCCGGTTTAGCAAACCGGTGCCTTCAGCCTCTCGGCCATCTCTCCCGAAGAATCTGGAAACTTAGACGGTTGAGAGAGACGCCGGAAGCGGCGCATGGAATGAGGGCTGCGGACCAAGTGCATCGATCATCGCGGACTAATTGAGGATGGCGGAACTAAATACAGTCCGAAAACGAGCTAAGTCCGAGGTCCGAACCTATTACGAGTTGCGAGCTTTGTTGTCGGTTAGCTCTCGTTTCGTAATAGGGTCGAAATTCGGACTCAGTTCGCAACTCGGACCGCTCGCAAAGTCATTGCTCCTCACTCAGTCCGCGATGATCGATGCACTTGGTCCTCCGCCCTCGATCAGCTACTCCCTAGTTCTTCGGCTTGAGCTCCCACAGCACGTTCACAATCACCCAGCGGCCGCGCCATTTCGCGAGCTGCAGATAGTCGATCCAGTATGAAGCATCGACTCGCGCCGACGCGGCGCTCTGGTAGATGTCGAGAATGCGCACATCGTCGTGTCGATCGGCGGCTGGTGTGTCCTTTCCCCCTCCGTTCCGCGTGTTCTGAACGAGCGTCATCGCGCTTTGTGAATCAAGCCGAGACCTGCCCAGTGAATCCGTGCGAACAATTCTCTTGGCGAGCTCAGGATGAAGCGCTCGCTCCATGCGCGCGCCATCGCCGGCGTACCAGCCCTGGATGTAATCGAGCGCGGCCTGGCGAATACCGGCGGAATCCGCGGCGTTCTGGGCTTGAGCGGTAGAAAGACGAGACGTGAGAAGCAAAGCGACGAGAGTGAGAATTTTCTTCATGGTTCGGAAGGTTGGAGGAGTAGGGTCATTTGATTCGCTCGAATACGAGCCAGCTATCACCTGCTACAAAATCGATTTTGCCCGCCGGATCCTGGTGAAACACGGCCCCGCCCGGGGCGCCATTCACTTTTCGAAAAAACATCGCTGAGACCTCGACGAAGCGCGGCTCGATTCCGGTGATCGAGAGCGTACCGTCGGGAAAGGCTTTGACATCGATCCGTGGATAGGCACGCCGACCCGGGCCGCATGTGTGACAGAACTCGTTCACCTCGTACGTTCCCGCATAACGAGCGGCGCGCTCGCGATATCCCACCATTGGTACCGGCGGAACCTGCTTTCGCTGATCGGGGAAGTAGTGATCGAGCAGCGCTTTTTGCACGACGTCTTTCAGCTCGGCCGGCTCGTGTTGACTGGCGATGAAGAAGCCAATGCCACGATCGGGCAGCAGCGTTAGCTGCGCACTGAAGCCTTCGACGTTGCCACCGTGCTGGACGATGTGCTCGCCATTCGTGAAGTCTTCCTGAAAACCGTAGGTGAAACCGGCCAGTTGTGGATGCGACGTGAAGTGCTGACGAAGCAGATCGCGGCCGGCGGCTTCGCTCAGGATTCGAGTCTTCTCGTATCTGCCGCGCTGTAGTACAGCTATGATGAACTGCGCCATGTCGACAGCTGTGCTGTTGATCGATGACGCCGGTGTCGAGTGGTACCATTCCCAGTTCGCGGCTCGATTGGCGCCATTATCCAACTCATATCCTTTGGCCAGATTGTCCTTCAGCCTTTCGGGCACGACGATATTGGTGCGCCGCATCCCCAACGGTGCCCAGATGTTCTGGCGCAGATAACTTTCGAAGCCGAGGGCAGACGTCTGCTCGATCAGATAACCGGCGAGGCTGATACCGTAGGTGGAGTAACTGATCACGCGTCCCGGTTGCCTGAGCCGCACCAGTTTTGGCGCGAGGAAGTCACCCAGAGAAAGCAGCTCACTCTCGGTGTCCGCTCGTGTCCCCGGCCGAATCTCGTCAAAGCCCGCGGTGTGAGTGAGCAGGTGCCAGAATCTCACTGGCTCGCTGTAGGTCGCAGGGACCTTGAAGCGAGTGAGATATCGATTCACGTCATCGGTCAGACGGAAGCGACCGCGATCGGCGAGTTGAACCGTTGCGGTAGCGGTGAAGACTTTGCTGATCGAGCCGATTCGCCAGATCGTCGTGAATGGATCGACGCGTTTCCGTTTCTCGAGATCCGCGAAGCCGTAGCCGCGCTGATAAAGAATCTTTCTGTCCTGGACGAGCACGAACACGGCACCAGGAATCTTTTCCTTGTCGAGCTGCGCCGTGATGATTGGATTGATGAACGAGGCCAGCTCCGGGGCCTTGATCGGCAACGCTGGACGTGGAGTACCGGGCGCCGGCTGGGCAAGGAGGCAAACAGGAAGTGAAAGACAGAGTAGCAGCGACTGGGTTAATCGCCGCGCAAAAACGAAGGTTGGAGTCATCACACCCAAACACTTGCTGCTGTGTGCTCGCTTAGCCAACGATGATGTGACGAACGGGCCGCGCATGATGACGAATTCGTCGTGGGGATCCCACTCTGAAGGCGGGCAGGCTTCGCCGAACACGGCGCCCTCGACAATCCGTCCCCGATTGAGGCCGGTTCGTCCCTCGGACATGCCGGCCGTCAATCCGGAGAGCTACTTTCAGTCGTCGGCTCTAGAGACTGAATGAGATTATCCCCGGAAAAGCGCGCGGCACTTCAGCAATGGGTTCTCGTCTTCGCGGCGTGGACGTTCCTCGCCGTGTTCTCGAGCGCGCAGAGTGCCGTGTTTTTCATGCAGCGCGGCCAGCCGATCGTGTGGAGCGAGTTGTTGTCTTACCGCTTCGCGGACTGGTATACGTGCGCCTTATTTACGCCGCTCTTTTTCTGGCTGGCGCGTCGCTATCCAATCGATCGCCGGACCTGGCAAACCGCGCTTCCGTTGACGCTCGCTGCGACATCGGTGTGCGTCGTACTCAAGTATTCCCTGCTCGTGCCCCTTGAACAGCTGCTGGGACTTGGTGAAGGAATGACGATCGCGGGTGCGCTGTCGCGGAACTTTGCCAGTGAATCGATGGCTTTCTGGGCGGTCGTCGGCATCATCCACGCGTTCGAATTCAACCGCCGCTACCGCGAGCGCGAGGTAGCCGCCGCCGATTTGCGGACGAGACTTTCGGAGGCCCAGCTCGAGGCGCTGCGCTCACAGATTCACCCCCATTTTCTCTTCAACACCCTGCACAGCATCTCCACGTTGATGCATCGGGATGTCGAGGCAGCCGACAGCATGCTGACGCGATTGAGCGACCTGCTGCGGCTCACCCTCAAGCATCGCGGAGACAACGAAATCGCGCTGCGTGACGAGCTTTCGCTCGCCGATCACTACCTGGCGATCATGAGCATTCGTTTTGGTGATCGGTTGACTATAGCTCAATGCATCGAACCGGAGACGCTGGATGCATTGGTCCCGCAGTTTCTGCTGCAGCCGCTGCTAGAGAACGCGTTGCAGCATGGCGTCGCCACGACGTCGGGGCCGGCGCGCATTGAGATCTCGGCGCGGCTATCGAATGATCGCCTCAACGTCGCGGTAAGTGATGATGGACGCGGCGCACCGTCGATCAATCGCGGTGAGCGTCATGGGATGGGTCTCTCCAATACGCGCCTCCGGCTCGAGCAGCTGTACGGTCGCGACCAGTCGCTGGTTCTGGAGAAACTTCCCGAGCGCGGGACACGCATCAGCGTCGAGATGCCATTCCGGTTGGCGGCGAAGCCGGCGTTCGTTCCCACACCCAGCGTTGCATGAGAGCAATCAGGACGGCGATCGCGGACGACGAACCGCTCGCCCGCGAGCGAATCGCGTCGATGCTGGAGGCGCACGACTACTATCAGATTGTTGCTCAATGCAAGGACGGCGCGGAGGCAGTCGCCGCCATTCGGAAGGAGCGCCTCGACCTTGTTTTCCTGGATGTGAGAATGCCGGAGCTCGATGGATTTCAGGTTCTGGACGCATTGGGCGGAGGTCCGGCGCCGGCGATCATCTTCGTCACTGCATTCGAGGATTACGCACTGCGCGCGTTCGAGGTCAGCGCGCTGGATTATCTGTTGAAGCCGTTCGATCGGGCGAGATTCGAGAAGACATTGGCGCGCTTCGAGGAACAGTTTCGGCGCGGACAGCCGGGGATCAGCGAAGAGCTGCGGCAGTTCCTTGGCACGCTGACGGCGGGCGGTGAAGCATACGCAATCCGGTTCCCGATAAAAACTGCCGGCGACATTTACTTCGTGCGGGCCGAGGAGATCGACTGGATCGACGCGGCGGGTAACTACACTGCGCTGCATGTCGGCGGTCGAAAGCACCTCATTCGCGAGACGATGAAGTCCATTGAAGCCAGGCTGGATCCTCGCAAGTTCGTGCGCGTGCACCGATCGGCGATCATCAACATCGATCGCTTGCGAAAGCTCCAGCCCTATTTTCACGGCGAGTACGTCGTCACGTTGCAGGACGGTACGACGCTTACCTCCAGCCGCGGGTACAGTGACCGGTTGAGAGCACTGCTGGAATAGCGTTACGTTTGCAAGGAGCGGTTTTTCCCACCTTGCATATCGAGGCGTTGATGCGGTCACCAGCTTTCGTTCTTCTGCTTTCCTTCCTTGCCTCGAGCGGCGCAGCGGGTCAGACCCAGACGGCTGTCAGCGCGGCACCAGCCACGAGCGCCACCACCAGCCGGTTGATCTCCTCGACGAGACCCGGGCGCGACCCCAATCAGCCGATTGACGAGGAATACACGCGGAAGATCAAGGAATACACGACGGAGCCTTTCTTCCTTTCGCCACTTATCGACTATCTGCCCGCCTCTCCAACGGTACCTACGCCGAAGGCCGTGCTCGGCGACGTTGCCGGTGCCCGCAACAATCTGCCTTACTCGAAAGAGGTCTACACCTACATGCGGATGCTCGCCAAAACGACCCCGCGCGTGAAGGTGTACTCGATTGGAACGACCGAAGAAGGCCGTGAGATGATCGCCGTGGCGATTGCGTCCGATTCGCTGATGGCGAGCCTCGATCGCAACAAGGCCAATCTCGCCAAGCTGGCCGACCCGCGAATGATCGGGATGAATGACGCCGAAGCTGCTCGCATCATCGGCGAGTCGACGCCGGTGTACTACATCACGGGCACCATCCACTCACCGGAATCCGGTGCTCCGACTGCCCTGATGGAGCTCGCCTACAGATTGGCGGTCGATGAGAGCCCCTACGTCAAATACATCCGCGACCATCTCATTACGCTGATTACGCCAGTGGTCGAAGTGGATGGACGCGACCGGCAGGTCGATCTCTTTCGCTGGCACATGGCGCATCCGGGCGAGACCGCTCCACCTCTGCTTTATTGGGGACACTACGTCGCGCACGACAACAATCGCGACGCGATGGGAATGACGCTCAAGCTCTCGCAAAACGTTCTCGACGCTTATCTGGATTGGAAGGCGCAGGTGCTGCACGATCTGCACGAATCGGGATCGTACCTCTACGACAACACTGTCGGCGACGGACCCTACAACGCGTGGCTTGATCCGCTGCTCACCAACGAATGGCAGCTGCTCGGCTGGAACAACGTGCAGGAGATGACCCGCTTCGGTATGCCGGGCGTGTATACTCACGGGAATTTCGATACCTGGTCGCCTGGCTACTTGATGTTCATGGCGGCAACGCACAACGGGATCAGCCGTCTTTACGAGACATTCGGCAACGGTGGCACAGCTGAAACTCTCGATCGCACACTGTCACCCGGTGAGACATCGCGGACGTGGTATCGCCAGAACCCGCCGCTCCCGCGCGTAAAATGGTCGCTCCGCAATAACAACAACTACGAGCAGACAGGGCTGCTGGTGTCGCTCAATTACTTCGCGCAAAACCGGCAGCAGTTCCTCGAAAATTTCTACGAGAAGAGCAAGCGGTCGATAATCAAGCCGCGAATGGAAGGGCCGGCAGCCTACATCCTTCCTGCAGACGAGCGACGCCCGGGAGCGCAGGCCGAGCTGCTCAGAGTTCTGCAGAAGCAGCACGTTGAGATTTCGCGCGCAACGGCTCCGTTCAGCGTCCTGGTTACGGTTCCGCGCCCACGTCCATCCTCAGGAACGAGCTCCGCCAATGCCCGCGTTGCGGACAGTTCCCGTCGCGCCGACAGCACGCGTCGGGACGACAGCACCCGCGCTGAGCCAACGCGTCCGGCGCCGCCGGCCTTCGACACTTTGCCGCTCTCGTTCCAGCGAACCGAGATGCGTCAGTTTCCGGCAGGTAGCTACGTAATTCGCATGGATCAACCGTACTCACGAATCGCTGACGCCCTGCTCGATTACCAGTATTGGAGTCCAAACGATCCACAGCGCACTCCATACGACGACACCGGTTGGACCTTCCCCGAAAACTTTGCGGTCAAGTCGGTGCGAGTGATCGATCCGAAGGTGCTGTCGGCGCCCATGGAGCCGGTGACGGGCGAGATCAACGCGCCCGGTGGCATCACCGGCAGTGGCGCGGTGTACGCAATCAATCACAACGCGGACAACGGTCTTGCTACGCTGCGCTATCGACTGAAGAACGCAGACTTCGCGGTTGCCGAGCAGCCGTTTGATGCGGCGGGGCAGAAGTTCGGGCGTGGATCGTTCATCGTCAGCAAGGTGAGCGCGAGCGAGCTCGACAAAGCCTCACGTGAGCTCGGCGTAAAGGTGTTTGCGCTGGCGTCAGCTCCGTCGATACCGACGCATCCGGCGCGCGCTCCCCGCGTTGCAATCATGCACACGTGGATCAGCACACAGACTGAAGGCTGGTGGCGACAGGCGTTCGATTTCCTGCACATCCCATACAGCTACATCAGCACGCAGGACGCTTCACGCGATCCGAATCTCAACGCGAAGTACGACGTCATCATTTTCGGTCCCGGCAGTGGCAGTCCGCAAACGATTGTGAACGGCCTTCCGATGTGGCGCAATCCAATGCCGTGGAAGAAGACCGAGCTCACTCCCAACATGGGAACTATCGACCAGACCGATGACATTCGTCCCGGTCTTGGTTGGTCTGGCGTGAACAATCTGGCGGCATTCGTTCGTAACGGCGGCCTGCTGCTCACCGTCGACAACACCGCCGACTTTGCAATCACCTTTGGACTGGCGAGCGGAATATCGCTCAACTCGCCGCCGCGGTTGCACGTCGTCGGGAGTTTGCTACGCACTCGCGTCGTGGACGATGCGAGTCCACTCGTCTACGGACTGCGCGACAGTCTTGCCGTTTACAGCGACGATGGGTCGAGCTTCAGCATCACCAACGTTCTTGGCGCGCGGGGCGGAAGATTTGCCGACTCTTCGAACGCACGCCCCACCGGACGCGGCACCGCCGAAGATCTTGATGTGCCGCAGGGCCGCCTCGTGCTCGATCCCCGCTACGATGTGCCCCAGCGGCGACCGGTGCAACCGTGGGAAGCCGCGCCCGTCACCGACGAGCAGATGCGAAATCCGCTGTCAATAATTCCGCCGGCGCTAAGGCCTCGCGTCGTGCTCCGTTTCGCCGATCAGCGCGAGCTGCTCGCATCCGGCCTGCTGGACGGCAACGATGTAGCGCAGCGACCGGTCGTCGTCGATGTCCCGCTCGGCAAGGGTCACGTCGTGCTTTACGCCAACAATCCGATCTATCGTGGGTCGACAATCGGCAGCTACTTCCTCGTCTTCAACGCGTTGCTCAACTACGATCATCTCGACATCGGCAGAAAACTCGATTCGCGATAACTGGTGCTGTCTTGCTGCAATCGCGCGGTGAAAACCGCGCGATTCGCGCGAGACGTACGTTTCCGTTCTCGCAAATCAGGGAAACAGGGAGGTTTTTGGCACCTACTCTGCACTGGATGACTGCGCGGCTTGAACCATAGCGCAGAATCGGCAACGGAGGACGCGCAGTGAGTTATAGGACGTTTAATGACTCCGGGGGCAAGCGGTGGGAGGTCTGGCTGGTAACACCCGCCGCGGCCGAGCGGCGCAGAGTGGATCGACGGGCCGGCAACGCGCAGTCCCATACGCCCCAGGGATTGGCCGATCGCCGTCAAACCCCCGACCGTCGCAGAAGTCCATTTCGCCGAAACGTTGCCGTGGCCAACGAGTTCACCAATGGGTGGCTCTGTTTCGAGAGCGAAGGCGAGAAGCGTCGCCTGGCGCCGATCCCCGAAGGCTGGGAGGAAGCAGGCCCCGACCGGCTGTCGCAATGGCTGCAGGCCGCAAAACGCGTTGTGAAATGCGGGCCGTAATGTAGATTGCCGTTCCGATCGGGAGTGCTCTCGCCAGCTTCTGTTGGATCGTCGCCAATGCCCCAAACGCTTCGCGAACGAGATGCCATGATATGCCGTTCCTGCAACAACGAGGAACGCGCATCCGAGGGCTACCCGTGCAGCAACTGCGGCACCTTCATCTGCATTATCTGCACGCTGCGCGGAGTGATCCAATGCCGGAAATGCGCCGAGACGCAGCCGCAGCAGAGGAGTGCTTGATCGAGAACTGCAACTGCAACAGAACTGGATGCGGGTTGCCCGTTAATGGATATCCGTTCTCGGTAGCTGTTGGCTAAACCCAAAACCCGCAACCAGGAACCCGCAACTCACAACCAGTTCTGTTGCATTTGTCCTCAGTTGACATCCAACGCGCCAAACCATCCCCATTAATCACATGAAACGATTTGCCAGACTGACTCTGATCGCACTCGTCGTATGGTCTCCATTGGCGATTGGCGCTCAGGAGAAACAGCGATTTGCCAGCCTAGATGAAGCGTTGCAGGTCGGCGGTATTCTCAGCGGCCGCCAGGGTCCGCGCGACGTGAATTGGATCGAGGGTGGTCGCCGTTTTTCCTATACCGACCGTGATCCCGCTACCAACGCTCCGGTGATAAGAGCGTACGACCCCGCAACCGGTCAATCGACGCTTCTCTTCACGACGGCTGGAGTGACGCTCCCGGGAACGAACCAGCCTTTCACCTACGATTCGTTTCAGTGGGCGCAGGATTCGAAGCATCTCGTCTTCCAGACCAACTTTCAGCAGATATACCGGCGCTCCGGGATTTCCGACTTCTACATCTACTCGCTGGCCGATCGCTCGATGAAGCTCGCGACGCGATCAGCGCGAACGGCGGAGCTGTCGCCGAACGGCTCACTCCTTGGATTCGAGCGGGGCGGTGACATGTATGTCACCAACCTTTCGACCGGACAGGAGAAGCGGCTCACTCGCGATTCGTCGGCGCACGTGTTCAACGGTCACTTCGATTGGGTCTACGAAGAGGAATTCGGCTTTGCCCAGGCGTGGAAGTGGTCGCCCGACAACCGCTACATCGCTTACTGGCAGCTCGATGACTCGGCGGAGCCGATCATTCAGATCTCCGACTACTCCGGCATGCATCAGAACTGGGACCGGATTCCAATTCCTCAGGTTGGTGACGCGAATGCGAAGGTCAGAATTGGCGTTGTGAATGTTGGATCCGGTCAGAACGTCTGGCTCGATCCGGCAGAAAAAGGCGAGTACTACATCCCCCGCATCTATTGGACGAGCAGGCCGGACACGCTGGCGGTAATCACTTTGAATCGTCCCCAGAACGTCATGAAGCTGTTTTTCTTCGACGTCAGGACTGGCGGACGGCGTGAAGTGATGAGTGAGACCTCGAAGGCGTGGATCGACGTGTACGATTTCTACGCCGGCGTCGACGACATGATGACGTTCCCCTCGGATTCGCACGAGTTCTT
>DASUZC010000035.1:0-6637 GCA_036377095.1 Gemmatimonadaceae bacterium | reverse complement strand
GCATCGCCGGCGTACTGCCAGCTGCGGGCGAACACGCGGTCCTTTTGCGCTTCGAAGTAGTCGGGATCGGAGTACACCGGCGCGGGCAGCGTCGAAGCGCGGCGGATATCCTTGTCGATCTCGAAATCGCGGATGGTCATCTCCGCGAATCTATGTTGGGGCTACGCTCCCGCCAGATCCCAGAACTCGACCCGATTGTTTCCGACTGGAATCGCCACTCGCTGTCGCTTGGTGTCGATGCCAATGTCCGCCGGCGACGGCACGTTCCGCACGATCTGCTTGTCGGTGTGATCGCCGAAGACGTGGATGCTGGAGTCCTGCCAGCAGCTCACCAGGAATCTTCCGCCGCTGATCGGCTCGATTCCATCGAAGCGACCCTTTCCAGTTGCGAGAATGATGCGCGTCGAATCTGCTGGATGAAGCGCGTACATCTCGCTGTGCCAGGTGTCGAACGATACTACGATCCACCGCTTTCCAACGGGATCCCAGGTAACTCCATTGGGACGACCGAGGACGTTGCCGTGCGCAACGATACTGACTGAACGATTGGGCCCGATCGCGAATACCTTGTCGCCCCCGACGTAAATCACGCCGACGTTCGCCATGTTGATCCCGGTATCGGTCACATAAATCGTTCCATCCGGGCCGACAGCAATGTCGTTGAGCAGGACTGCACCATTTGACCGGAGACTAATCTCGCCGAGCGGCCGACCGCTGAAACGATCGAAGGCGCGCAGCACATCAATGTCGGTAGTCCAAAGCGTGTCGCCGTGAATCGCCAGTCCCTTGGGCGCATCGAGGTGCACGCCGTTCTTGCCGCCGACCGCGAACAACCTGGCGCGGCCGAGATTGCCGGCGTCGATCTGAACGATGTATCCGTTGTCGTCCTTCTCCGATCCGGGTCCGTTCATCGCGGATATGAAGTAGACATCCTGGCCTGGCGAGTATCGGACGGATTCAGGGCCGTAGAACCCCTCAACGACCCCCAGTTTGTGCGCCGTTGCTTCTACGGAATCTGCCGGATAATTGCGCGGCTTTTCGGCGAGGAATGTTGAGCTTTGAGTACAAGATCCGCCGACGAATGCGAGCAACACCGACAGAAACATCAGACAGGTCTGACGACAAACGCGTGCCATGTGTCTGAAATGCGCGAGCCGCGTGCCAACAGCCACAATCGGCGCGCGCAGTTCATCCGCAGCGATGCCCGCGAGTTACGCCACCTTGCAGTTATCAGCGGCACGAAGCATGATGATCTGAGTCTGGTGGCAACGACAGAACTGCAACCTGAACGTTTGATGACTGAGCCAACGGCTACTGTAGAGCAGCCGCACGAGATAAATCCCCCCATCGACCGGGGAATGTCGATCGGCAAGGCGGCGATAATCTCGATTGCATCCGCGGCTGTGGTGTTCATATCGACATACGAAGTCGTAAAGGCGACTCTATCGGCGGGCATGACACGCGCACTCGCTGTCGTCTCGCTGCTTTCGCTCGTTGCGCTCGCCTACGGCCTGATCGAGCTGGCGCTGGCGGTGGTTGCGACCACTGCGGAGCGGCGTCGGAAGGCGCGCGAAGTTACCGAGCGGCGCAAGGGAGACAGGGCGAGAAGGCCGACGCCCACATAAGATTCGCACCTAAAAGAAAAAGGCCCCGCTTCGAGCGGGGCCTTTTTTTCTCATAGCGGACTGTTTACCAGCGATAATGCGCGAACGCCTTGTTCGCTTCGGCCATCTTGTGCGTGTCGTCCTTCTTCTTGACCGCGTTGCCTTCGCCTTTGCTGGCAGCGATTACCTCGGCAGCCAGCTTCTCCGACATCGACTTCTCGTTGCGATCGCGCGAGTAGAGGATCAGCCAGCGCATTGCCAGCGCCGTGCGGCGATCCGGACGAACTTCGACTGGGACCTGGTACGTCGCGCCACCAACACGCCGGCTTTTCACTTCGACAGCGGGCTTGAGATTGGTGAGCGCCTGCTTGAAGATCGTCACGCCGGGCTGGCTGGTCTTGTTCTCAACGATGTCCATCGCGCCGTAGAAAATGCGCTCGGCAGTAGACTTCTTGCCCTGGTACATGAGAGCGTTGATGAACTTCGAGACCGTCTGGCTATCGTAGCGCGCGTCGGGAAGAATCGGACGCTTGATCGATTTCTTGCGGCGACTCATTTCTTACCTCCGCCTGCTCCGGCTTTCGGCTTCTTAGTTCCGTACTTGCTTCTGCTCTTGTTGCGGCCGTTCACGCCCGACGCATCGAGCGAGCCGCGCACGATGTGATAGCGCACCCCGGGCAGGTCCTTCACACGGCCACCGCGGATGAGCACGATCGAGTGCTCCTGCAGATTGTGACCTTCGCCAGGGATGTAAGCGGTCACCTCGAAGCCGTTGGTCAGTCGCACGCGAGCAACTTTGCGCAGCGCGGAATTCGGCTTCTTTGGGGTGGTGGTGTAGACGCGAGTGCATACGCCGCGCTTCTGCGGGTTTGATTTCAGCGCTGGCGCTTTTTCTTTCTTCTGAACGTCGCGGCGGCTTTGCCGGACGAGCTGATTGATTGTCGGCATTAATACTGAATGAACGTCTGCCCGTAAGTAAATAGTCCGCCCAATCCCGGACGGACCTAGCCTTCAAACTTAGATACGACAGCGGCTGGTGTCAATTAATCCGGCCCGAACATCGAACTAAAGGTAGGCAGGTTGCAGAGATGCGCAGAGAAGAGGTGGCAGCGTATGAGTGTGGCGTTCGGAGCAATCGCGCGCTTCGAACGCCAGGATCATACGCTGCGACCTGCCGCCCTGAGCTTCTGCAACCTGCCTACCTTTGGTTCAAGTCCGCAGTTAGTCAGAGCCCGCCGTCGGGCGACGGTTGATCGTCGTGAGTCTCCAGTTCTCCACCGCGCGGCTCTCGACTGGGCGTGGTCCCTGCACCAGATTGGATCATCCCGCCGCGACATCACGCCGCGACGCGAGGCGTCGGAGGAAGGATGCTTTCTGTACGAAGCAGCGTCACAGCCTGGCTGGCTGTCATGCTCCTCACCGGTTGTGCCCGCCACCGAATCGAGGACCACCCGCAGCTCGCCGAGCCGCAGCAGATTACCGGGCCCGTCGTTCTCGAGGTGGAAAATCACAACTGGTCCGATGTCGTCCTCTTCGTTATCCACGACGGACGATCGCATCGCCTCGCTCAGATCGCCGCTGCGCGTGACGAATCCTTCGAGATTCCCCCCCACCTGATCGGCGAGCAGGGCTTGATCCGACTTGGGCTGCATCGCATTGGTGGCCGGGACGATTACCGCACTGAAGCGGTTTCCGTCAGAATGGGCAACACCGTTCGGCTTACGATAGAGGGAAAACTCGAGCACTCCAGCATCGGCGTCTGGTAACCCAAGAGTCGAACTTCGATTTCACGCCGCGCCGTAACGACGCGGCGTTTTTTTTACTGTCCCGTGCTCGGTCCGCCGGTTCGGGTCCTGATTGCCCCCTCACCTGCACCGATGCTGCGCGCAACGAGTACTGCTCCACTGACAAGCGCGGCAGCCAGCGCGGCGCTCTTCCCGCCCGACGTCTTCCTCACGCCAATCGATTCTACATCGGCTCGCGCGAGCGAAACCGCTTCACCCTTCCACGTCTCCTCCGTCCCGTTTCGCCGACCGAGATCGGCCAGCGAGATCGTGTAGCTGGAATCGGTGAGTGAGGCCAGATTGCCGTCGAGGTAATCAGCGCCTGGCCCGACCAGCGATGCGACGTGAGTGGTCCCAGCATCCGTCAGCTGAACTCGTACTGCTTTACCGAGGGCGGATGATGTCGGCTGGAATTGACTGTACTGATAGCACGCGCTGCACAAAAACAATCCGGCAATGACAAAGAATTTGTTCATACTCGATTTGGAGAAAGTGAGCGAGCCCGACTGAAATCCAGTCGGGCTCGCCGTCAAACCACTTCAGTTGCCCTTCTTACTGACCGAGGCAGGCCGATCCGTCGCCGTCCGAAGTTGCATTCGGCGGATCATTCCGATTCCGGGTCCCGTTTGGAGCGGTTCCAGGATTTGGAATGTTCGTTGGATTGGTCTGGCGCTCGCTGGTGTCGTAGTACAGGCGACCCGGAATGGGGCCTGAACCGGTTGGAGCCAGGTTCGGGAAGCAGGTACGCTTGTAATCGTTCCACGCTTCCTGTCCAAGCTGGAAGTCGGCGATGTACTTCTCAGAGAGAATCTCTCTGAGCAGCGCCTGACCCGCGACAACTTCGGGCGCGAGCCCGTTGTTGGCGCGCTCCTCGTTCAACTTCGTCAGCGCCGTCGCCTGGTCGCCGGTGCGATAAGCTGCCTCGGCCCAGATCAACGTGTTCTCATCATACGTCACGTACGGCTGCTGAAAATCGGGAGCCAGCCGCGCGTCGCTGATGTCTTCGCCCGATGCAGTCGTCTTGAAATACTCGGTGCGACGTGGATCGCCTCGAGCAGACAAGAAGTTCTCGAAGAACGCTGCTGGCACGACGTAGCCGGTACGGCCGGCCGTGACCTCGAACTGATACCAGAAGTTCTGCAGACCTGACGCATCCTGGAATGCGCCGACGTAATTGCCTGCGTTGCTCTTGATACCTTGCTGCGCTTCAGCGAGAGCAGCGGCGTACGCTGCCTGTCCGCGAACCTCGGCGGTGTGCATGAAGAAACGCGCCTTTAGTGTATGTGCCAGCGCGATCCATGCAGCACGCTGCGCTGCGGCAGAACGGTCGCCGTACACCAGATCGGCGTCGCGCGGGCCTACATCGGTCGCGCTGGTCGAACTGATATTGGCGATCGCAGCAGAAAGGACCTTCTGCACCGAGTCGTACACGGCGAACTGGTCGTCGAGTGGTGGATTTGGAAAATCCCCCGCCGCCGCCTGCAGCCCGTTCGGCACGTTCTGCAAGGCTTTACTGTAGACGAGGTCCCCGAAGATATCGGCGCCGGTACCCATTAACGCGCCCTCGAGAACCTGCGCTACGCCCTGAAAGAACTTGTCGTTTGCATCGACGGACGCTGCCTCGATCTTCTTGATGTCGACCAGGCCGCCACCACCGTAAAAGCTGGTGTGCAGTCCGTTCGTAACGGTCTCGTTGATCGAGTAGTTCTGAATCTGAGACTGGTACTGCGACTGGTTCCCCGTGAACTGCTGCGCAAAGATTCCGGCGATGCGCGCAGGGTCGGAGCCCCAGATGCCCCACAGATTCGCCTGCACACCGATCAATAACTGGCGGCTAGTCGCGATTGTCGGGCGATTTGGATCCACCTGGGTTTCGCCCCCAGTGAGGAAGTTGCAACCCGCCATCCCGAGCAGCGCTAGTGCTGCCACGGGGGCGAGGCGTCGAATATTCTTCACAGTTTCTCCTGTGCCTTATCGGTTGAGGCTGAACGACAGCACGAAGGAACGAGCCTGCGGGTGGTTGAAGTAATCAACTCCCTGAGTCAGGTATTCCGCGCCGCCAAGGTTTGCCTCTGGATCGAGGCCTTTGTAACGGGTCCATGTCTTCAGATTCCTACCCGAGAGACGAATGTCGGCAGAGGTAAACCCACCGAGCGCTCTCAGGAAGCTGCCGTTGACTGTGTAGGCGACGGAGACTTCACGCAGCTTCGCAAATCCACCATCCTCGACGAAGAGCGCGCCAGTGTTGCCGAAGCCGCCACCCTCGCCGTTGTACCACGCCTGCCAGTCAGCATAGTTGGTGAAGGCAACGACGCCCTTACCGGGACCAGTGACGACCGGATACTTGTCCGTATAGAGGTTGACGCCGAACTGACCATCGGTGGTCGTGCGACGCTCACCGCTTTCCTTGCTCGTTCCGAAGTAGTTCAGAATGCCGCGCGTGCCGTCCCACACCTGACTTCCTTTGCGGACGTCGAGCAGGCCGGAGAGCGTGATCCTGTTGAACAGCTTCAGCGACGACGAATAGCTCATCGTGTACTTCGGATTCGGATCGGCGATCACGCGATCGGTTGGATCGTTGATCGGCTGTCCGTTGACATCGAGATACAGCGCTCCCTTTGGCGCACCGTTCGCCGTGCAGTAGGCATCGACATCTACGTCGGCGCCATTGATGTCCTGCACGATCGCGCCGTTGCCACAGCGGGCGAAATCGTTGCCGCGGATGACACCGGGGGCGTAGCCGAGAGTCGACGAGCCGATTGCGCCCGTGAAACCTTCGTTGTTATAGGTGATGAAATCGGCGCCAAGCAAGCTCGTCACGTTGCCTCTGTTGTGAGCGAACTGAACGCCAAGATCCCACGCCAGATTAGCGAGAGTCAGAGGACGCGCGTTGAGCGCAAGCTCGTAACCCTTGTTCGTGAGCGAGGCGCCGTTGGCAACGGTGAAGAA
This sequence comes from Gemmatimonadaceae bacterium, assembly GCA_036377095.1. Lineage (GTDB taxonomy): Bacteria > Gemmatimonadota > Gemmatimonadetes > Gemmatimonadales > Gemmatimonadaceae > UBA4720. Next base: position 300 of record DASUZC010000035.1, on the reverse strand, counting down.
CGCGCCAGTCTGCGAGGTGTTCACAGGCAGCGTGTTCAGGATCACGTCGTTCGCGCGCTTGTTGTACCACGTCGCCGAGAAATCGACCTTCTGATTCAGAAGACCGAGATCGATTCCGTACTCGTTCTCACGAGTCCGCTCCGGGCGGAGTGAACTGTTGCCAAGCACTGGTCCGGTGACGAGACCGCCGTTACCGAACTTCGAAGTGATGGCATCACCATATCCGGGGCTACCGAACAGTGCGGTGGAGCTGAGGGCAGTGATCGCACCATACACAGGTGGCTCCTTACCCGTTTCTCC
>DASUZC010000034.1:0-5142 GCA_036377095.1 Gemmatimonadaceae bacterium | reverse complement strand
GGAGCGATGGGACTCGCTTACGTCGAGACAACGGTGCTCGCGCTCAGCGCCGTGGCAGGACTGGCACTGTTCCGCTGGCTGGACAGGAAGCGCAAATACACGCTGGCGAGCAAAGGCGGTCGAGCACGACGGCAGATCAGTTCTCGCCGGATCCAGATACTCACCACGATTGCAGCGGTGCTTATCGTCGTAGCACTGGTACTGCCGCATCTGATGGTGATCCTGGTCTCCTTTGCCCGCGATGGATCCTGGACGACGCAGGTGTTGCCGCCGGAATACACGTTCGAGAACTATCGCCGGCTGTTCTCGGAAGCCGAATTGTGGCGCCCCATTACCAACAGCGTATCGATGGCGCTGATCGCGACGGCCGCGAACCTCGTCGTGTGCTTCATGGCAGCCTATCTGATCGTGTTTCGCAAATTTGCGGGACGCAGGTTGCTGGAGCTGTTGGTGGCTTTGCCGTGGGCGATTCCGGCGACCGCGATTGCGCTGGGGCTCGCAGCGACGTTCAATCGAAACGATCCGCTCACGGGACGTGTGCTACTCGTGGGCACCTTCTGGATTCTGCCGCTGGCGTACTTCATTCGCGACACGCCACTCGTCGCGTCGGCGGTCGAGTCATCGCTGCGGCAGATGGACGCGTCGCTCGAGGACGCCGCGCGGGGATTGGGCGCCTCGTGGCTGATGACGATGCGTCGCGTAATCATCCCGGCGGCCCGGCCGGGTCTCGTCGCCGGCGGATTGCTGGCGGCTGTTGCCGCGGTCGGTGAATTTGTGGCGAGCGTCGTACTCTACACGCACGCCAACCGGCCAATCTCGATGGAGATACTGGCGCAGCTGCGCGCGCTCGCGTTCGGGACCGCCGCGGCGTACAGTGTGTTGTTGATCCTGTTGGTTCTTCTGATGACTCTGGCAGCGCGCTCGTTCGAGGAGAGACTTGCCTAGTGTGCTGAAGCGGCCACGCGTCGTCATCGTCGGCGGTGGGTTTGGTGGAATCGCGGCGGCGCGTAAGCTTGGCCACGACAATCTCGACGTGACGGTGCTCGATCGGACAAATCACTTCACGTTCCAGCCGCTGCTCTATCAGGTAGCGACAGCAGCCCTGGCGCCAAGCGATATCACGGCGCCGATCCGATTCATTCTGCGTCATCAGCGCAACACGGAAGTGTTGATGGCGGACGTGCGGGAGATCGATCCGGATCGACAGGTAGTTCGCATCGATGACGAGCTGAAGGAGATGCCCTTCGATTACCTCATCCTCGCGACCGGTTCACGCCATGCCTATTTCGGTCACAACGAATGGGAGCCTTACGCGCCGGGACTGAAGGCAATCGAAGACGCGTCCGAGATTCGCCGTCGATTTCTGCTGGCGTTCGAGAATGCCGAAAAGGCGGACGATCCAACCGAGCGTGACGAGTACCTGACGTTCGTGATCGTTGGAGGCGGACCGACCGGTGTCGAGCTGGCGGGTGCGATGCCGTTCATCGCGAAGAAAGCACTGGCGCCCGATTTCAGAAAGATCGATACGCATCGCACGCGAGTGATACTCGTTGAAGCGGGCCCGCGGTTGTTGCCGACCTTTCCCGAGGATCTCGCCGCGCGCGCCACGAAGGATTTGCGGGAGCTCGGTGTCGAAGTGCGCGTGAATTCAGCGGTGACGGACGTGCGCGCCGATTGCGTCTGCATGGGCAAGGAGGAGATTCGTGCCCGAACTTCGTTCTGGGCGGCGGGCAACAAGTCATCGCCGCTCGGGCAGTTTCTTGGCGTTCCGCTCGATCGCGCGGGCCGAATCAGCGTCAATCCTGATCTGTCGGTGCCCGGTCGTCCGAACATTTTCGTGGTTGGGGATCTGGCGACGCTTGTCCAGGACGGCAGACAAATCCCCGGCGTCGGACCCGCTGCCATTCAGGAAGGGAAGGCCGCCGCCAAAAACATTTTACGAGACCTGCACGGAAAACCGCGCAAGAATTTCCGCTACCTCAATAAAGGCGATCTGGCGGTCATTGGCCGATCGCGGGCAATCGCCGATCTCGGCTGGATCAGATTCTCCGGCTGGTTCGCCTGGGTGTTTTGGCTGTTCGTCCACATCATGTACCTGGTCGGATTTCGCAATCGGATCGTGGTGTTCATCGAGTGGGCGTACGCGTACTTCACTTATCAGGCGGGCGTGCGGCTGATTACGGACGTTGAACGATACAAACCGCCTGCTGGCGGTGGTGATTGAAGGGAAGTCGTGATACGTTGATGCCGGCCTCAACGAGGATTGACATGAGTTCGAACGGCGACGCACTGGAACTCGAGCCCGCTCCGGCAAAAGCCAGCCTGTGGGAAGACTTCGTCGACATCTTCTACGCTCCTTCGTCGGTGTTTGCGCGAAGAGCGAACGGAGAGTGGGGCAAGCCGCTGCTGTTTCTGGTAATCACCGGGACGGTGCTGTTCTTTGTGACGAAGAACGCAATGCAGCCAATCATGGATGCGGAATTCGCCAGGCAGAGTGCGGCAGCCATGCGCAGGAATCCCAACATTACCGCGGAGCAGCTCGCCTCAGGCCGGAAATTCTTCGAGACATTAGGTCCGGTCTTCTTCGCGCTGGTGCTGACAATCAGCACTATCCTCACCGGCCTCGTGCTGTGGCTCACAGGGAAGCTGTTCGACGCAAAGGAATCGGTGGCGGCAGCACTGATGATTGCCGTTTATTCCGAGGTACCACGTATCGCTCAGATTCTGGTGCAGACCGCGCAGGCGCTGTTCATGAGTCCGGAAAGCCTGAACGCAGCCAACAGCGTTTCGCTCAATCTCGCGCGATTCATGGATCCCGACAAAGCATCACCGGTGGCAATTGCGTTGGCGAGTCGGTTAGATCTTTTCACAATCTGGGTGACGGTACTGCTGGCAATCGGACTCCACGTCGTTGGCAAGATCAGTCGCCAACAGGCTGCAATCGCCGCGGCGATTACCTGGGTGGTTGGAGCTTTGCCGGCTCTGTTTGGAGCGCTGCGCAGCGGCTGATTTCAGTCGCCAACCACTGAAGGCTCGAGCGGTTACGCCGAGGCGGGCAGCTCCGCCTTCCGGCCGTCATCGATCCCGTATCCGATCGCGATCGTCGCTACGACGAGTGCGGCCGAGGTGAACATCGGCACCGACCGGCCAAAGTGGTCGTACGAGAAACCCGCCCACAACGGGACCAGCACGCGGGCGAGTCCGCCGAAGGTCTGCTGCACTCCCATGTAGAGACCGCGCTCGCGACTCGAGATCACGCGCGACAGCATTGAAGTAACGCACGGGAAAGTGAACGCAGTTCCCAATGGGACGAGCGCGACGGAAATTGCAAGACCAAGGTAACCGCGCGCGAGTGGCAGCGTCGCCAGACCGGTGGCAAGCATCGTCAGGCCAATCCGCGACAGCAACGCCTCTCCGTAACGGTCGACCATCCGTCCGAGAATGCCGGCGCGGGCGATGACGGAAATCGTGCCGACGTATGTGTAGAAAATCCAGATCCGCTCTTTGCCAACACCGAACTGATCGGCGAGGAAAAGTGCGAGTATCGCCATCAGTCCCGAAAATGCACCCATCGCGATGGCGTAAATCCAGATCAGACGCGGAGCCGGTTCGGCGGGATGGGTGAGCACGTTCGCGATAGCCGTCCGCGACGTGCGCGGCTTCTTGTCGTGGGCTTCAGTCATGTCCCGCGACTCGCGCAGAAATTTCCAGGCAAAAAAGATATTGATCAGACAGAGCGTCGCAGCAGCGATGCCTGGGCCGCGCGTCCCGAATCGCAATGCGGCAGATCCAAGAGCAGGGCCGATCGCTACGCCGACATTTGTCGCGGCGGAAAGCCATCCCAGTGCTTTGGCGCGATTTTGGGGCTCGACGGAATCAGCGACATAGGCCTGGATGACTCCGACGGTTCCTCCGCCTGCACCCTGCACCAGCCGCGACAACAGCAGCAACCAGATCGAAGTCGCGAACGCGAAGACCAGGTACGCGATGCCCGCCGCAGTCAGCCCGATGAGCAGTGCCGGACGCCGGCCGTACTTGTCCGAGAATCGGCCCCACACCGGCGCACTCAGCAATTGCGCCGCGGTGAACGCTGCCATCAGAATCGCCACGATCAGCGCGCCGCCACCGAGCTCGCGTGCGTAGAACGGCATCAGCGGGATGATCATCAGCAATCCCACCATGTCGACGAAATTCGTGACGATGAGCACGGCCAGCTTCGCGTTGGCGACGCGCGAGATGTGACCGCTCACTCTGGACGGCATTAGCTGTCAGCCTTGCCCAGCGCCGCTGGTGGAACCGCGCGACCGACGACGCCGGCGAGCGCGATGATTGTGAGGACGTACGGAATCATCTCGACGAACTGCGATGGGATAGCATGACTGCCCTGCAGCTGGATCTGGAACGTTTCCGCCGCCGCGAACAGAAGACACGCGAGTGCTGCACGGATCGGGTTCCATCGACCGAAAATTACCGCGGAGATGGCGATGAAACCGCGACCAGCGGTCATCTGATCGGTGAACTGATGTTGATCCAGCGCGAGGTAAACTCCGCCGAGTGCGGCGAGGACACCCGAGATTGCCACAGCGATGTATCGCACACGGTGCACGCTGACGCCGACGCTTTCAGCCGCTTCAGGATGCTCACCCGCAGCGCGCACTCTCAAGCCGAACGGCGTTTTGTAGATGACCAAGGCGACGATCGGCGCGGTGAGTAATCCCAGCCACAGCAGCGGGTTGTCGAAACCGGCGGCCTTGATGTTTCCACCAAAACCTGCGACACGCGGAGAGTTCGACGAGCTGGCGAAGAACAGCTTGAGGAAGAATCTCGTGACACCGATTGCAAGCAGATTGATCGCCACGCCGACGACTACCTGATCCGCTCGGTAGCGGATGCTGGCGATCGCGTGAATGGCGGCGAAGATGAGCCCGCCGACCATGCCGGCAAGGACGCCGATCCACGGATTGCCGGTGTAGTTCGTACCAAGCACCGCGGCAAAAGCGCCCGTGAGCATGAATCCCTCGAGCGTCAGGCTCACTATACCCGCGCGCTCGGCGACAACACCGCCGCTGGCCGCGAACAGATACGGCACGGCGATGCGAATCATCTGCGTGAAGAATGAGATCGGGTTCACGCGGTGCTCCT
>DASUZC010000033.1:0-13949 GCA_036377095.1 Gemmatimonadaceae bacterium | reverse complement strand
GTGCGCCGGTTCTTTCAGCCGCTGCAGGACCTCTCCGAGAAGTACAACATCCTGCAGACGGCGATGGCGAGCTCGGAGCGGATCTTCACCCTGCTCGACACGGTACCGAGCGTGCCCGACCGCGGCGAGTTCGTCGACATCCTGCAGAAGGGCACCGGCGTCGAAGTATGCTTCGAGGATGTCTGGTTTGCCTACGATCTCGCGCACCTCGGGCGACAGAAAGCCGGTGCTGTGCCGGAAAACGTTACTGTCGAGTGGGTGCTCAAGGGCGTCAGCTTCACCGCGCGACCCGGTGAGACGGTTGCGCTCGTTGGCCATACCGGAGCCGGCAAAACGACGATCGTGAACCTGCTGATGCGATTCTACGATCCCCAGCGGGGGCGGATCACGATCAACGGCGTCGATATCCGCCAGATGCCACTGCACGAACTGCGTTCGCTGATCGGCTATGTGCAACAGGACATTTTCCTGTTCGCCGGCGATGTCTCGACCAACATCCGGCTGTCGAATCCGCTCAGCGACGAGGATGTGGTGACGGCCGCGAGAAGAGTCGGCGCTGACCGCATCATCCGTGGATTCCCGCAGGGATACTACCAGGTCCTCGCTGAGCGTGGCGCATCGATCAGCGTCGGCGAGCGGCAGCTGCTGTCGTTCGCTCGCGCAATCGCCGCCAACGCGCCGCTGCTTCTCCTCGACGAGGCAACCAGTGCCGTCGACAGTGAGATCGAAGCCGAGATCCAGCAAGCGCTGAGTGTGCTCGTCGCGGGGCGAACGACGATCGCAGTCGCCCACCGACTGAGCACGATTGCGGGCTCGGATCTCATTCTTGTACTGCACCACGGTGAGATCGTGGAGCGCGGCACGCACCGCGATCTGGTAGAGCACGCCGGTCTTTACAACACGCTGTGGCGACTGCAAGCCGGCGATGCGGAGCCACTTCTTCAACGCGCAGGGTGATGCTTGCCGCTCTTTTCTCGCTTCCGTACTTTGAGGCAAGCAGGTCCTTCATCAGCCGGATTTACCCAACAGATCGTCAATTCAAATGAGCAACCGCTAGTGCACCTTGCTGTTGCGGCGCGCACAGATGTCGGCCGAATCAGAAAGGGCAATGAAGATTCTCTTCACGCTTCGGCCAACGCTTATCGCGGGTTATTCATAGTCGCGGACGGGATGGGTGGGCACGCCGCCGGCGAGGTCGCCAGCGAGATGGCTGTCGAGATGGTCAGCCATCAGCTCGCCGACCTGAACGATCTCCAGTCAGCGGACGCGTTCAATCGCGTCGCCACTGCGCTGCGTGCCGCGAATCGGGCCGTGTACGAGCGAACCCGAACGGAGCGCGACAAGCTCGGCATGGGGAGTACTGTCTCTGCACTATTGCTTTCGGAGACACGTTTTCTCGTCGGCCACGTTGGTGACTCCCGGATCTACATTGTCCGCGACGGGCAAATGCGACAGCTGACCAAAGACCACTCGCTGGTGCAGGAGCAGGTTGACGCGGGACTGCTGACGCCCGAGCAGGCCCGCCGCCACCCCCAGAGCAACGTGATCACGCGCTGCATCGGGATGGCCGATGACATAGAGCCGGACGTCTTCGATGGAGAAGCGCGTGTTGGTGATGCCTTCCTCCTCGCCAGCGATGGACTCACCGGAATGGTGGACGACCGACGCATTCAGCAGCTGCTGCTGTCGCGTGCCAAACCCGAGAGAATAGTTGACGCGCTGATCCAGGAAGCAAACGTCAACGGCGGAAACGACAACATCACAGCGGTAGTAGTGCGAGTGCTCGGCGCCGACGCGCCTCCGACAAGCCCCGACCGCGACGTCACACCGTTACCACCGCCTCCCGCACCGGCGCATGGGTGACGAGACTGAATCTGTCTCTTCGCTCGCTCAGCTTTACCTCGGCAACATCCTGTACGCGCTCGAGCTGGCGGCGATAGCTCTGGAAGATCAGCAAAAACCGACCGACGCCGCGTTCTATCGCGGCATCGCCAGAAAACTGGCGGAGGCGCGCGGCCGCGAGTCGAAACGTGAACGCTAGATCGCTGTCTCTTGGTTTGTTGGCGCTGTCGGCCTGTGCCACGCAGAAGAGCGCATCGCGTCCTTCGGATACGTCATTCGCGAAACTGCAGCAACGTGGCGAGACGGCGATGGGAGTCAACCAGTACACATCGCAGCACGTGTTCGAGCCTTTGCCGAATGGGGGCAGGATTGTGCTCCAGCGTAAGGAAGCAGATTCGACTGGTGAAGCGGTTATACGCCAGCACATGCGGACGATTGCAGAGGCTTTTGCTAGCGGTGATTTCGCGCTGCCCGGCTTCGTGCATGCAATGAGGGACGTTCCCGGAACCCAGCAGATGCGCGCGCTCCGCAATGAGATCACTTACACTGCCCATGACTTGTCGCGCGGGGGCGAAGTTGTGATCGCAACAACCAATCCGCAGGCGGTCGCTGCTATCCACGATTTTCTCGCATTCCAGCGTATGGATCACCGCGCAGGAATGCACATGGAGTAGCGAGTGCCGACGAGAAAAGCGGGGGCTACAAAAAGGGTAGTCAGGGCAAAGTCGGCTGGGCCACGCGTCAAAGCAAAACGCGCGAAGACCGCCCCGAAACCGATTCGCGCGTTCAAGAGCCAAACCGAATTCGAGACCTGGCTCGACACGAATTACGACAAAACTGAAGGCATATGGATTCGCTTTGCGAAGAAATCGTCAGGCATTCGATCAGTCACCCATCCTGAGGCGCTCGAGAGCGCCCTCTGTTACGGCTGGATCGATGCGCTGCGACTTCCGGAGAGCGACACGACTTACCTGCAACGGTTCCTGCCGCGAAGACCAAAAAGCCTCTGGTCGCAGATCAATCGCGAAAAAGCAGTGTCACTGTCGGAAAGCGGGCGCATGCGGCCATCCGGCTACGCCGAAGTCGAGCGCGCCAAACAGGACGGCCGCTGGCAGAAGGCTTATCCTTCGCCGGCGAAAGCGGAAATGTCGCCCGAGTTTCAGCGGGAGCTCGAGCGGCATCCAAAAGCAAAAGCGTTCTTCGAGACTATTAGTCGCGTGAACCGCTACGCGATTCTGTGGCGTCTCGCCACTGCGAAGAACGAAGAGACACGTCAAAGACTATCGCAGAAGTTCATCGGCATGCTGGAGAAGGGCGAGACGCTCCATTAAATGTCCGTCAGCCCGGGAGACGCACTGGAACTGCCATTCGAGCTTCCATGAGACACTCCCCGTGCGGGCGTTCATTTTGCTAACTTTAGAGAAACGCCTCGGCGCTCGCGCCGCAGGAACGGCGCCGATCGCAGCAGTGTAAAAAAAGGCCGCACATCAACTCGCGTCGAACCGGAGAAGTCATGGGAACCGCGACACTTACGGCACCTGAGCAGGTCACCGACACCTTCCCGATCAATGGGACGGATTTCATAGAGTTCTACGTCGGGAATGCGAAGCAGGCCGCGCACTTTTATCGAAAGGTGTTTGGCTACACCATCCTGGCCTATCGCGGGCCGGAAACGGGCACGCGGGATCGCGCCAGCTACGTGATGCAGCAGGACAAGGTCCGCTTCGTTCTGACGACGCCATTGCGGCCGGACAGCGAGATCGCCACTCACGTGCACAAACACGGTGACGGAGTAAAGGACATCGCACTGTGGGTCGACGATGCGAGGAAGGCGTTCAAGCTCGCGGTCGAGCGCGGAGCGAAACCAGCTTACGAGCCCAAATCACTTGTCGACGAGAACGGTGAAGTCGTAATCGCGGGCATTCATACCTACGGCGAAACAATCCATAGTCTCGTCGAACGGAGGAACTACAAGGGCTTGTTCATGCCCGGCTTCGTTCCTTTTGGGGGTAAGGGCGACGCCGAAAGCGTCGGCCTGAAATACATCGACCACTGCGTCGGCAACGTCGAGCTCGGCGCGATGAATAAGTGGGTGAAGTACTATGCCGATGTGCTCGGCTTCAGCCAGCTGATTTCCTTCGACGACAAGACGATCTCCACCGAGTACTCGGCGCTGATGTCAAAAGTCGTCGCCAACGGCAACGGGCGCATAAAATTCCCCCTCAATGAGCCTGCCAAAGGGAAAAAGAAATCCCAGATCGACGAGTACCTGGAGTTCTATCAGGGTCCTGGATGTCAGCACATCGCGATCGCCACCGACAACATCGTCGAGACCGTGACAAAACTGCGCGACAACGGGGTTGAATTCCTGCGCGTGCCGGGGACCTACTACGACACTGTCGTGGATCGTGTCGGGCACATCGATGAAGATGTCTCGCGACTGCGCGAGCTTGGCATCCTCGTCGATCGTGACGAGGAAGGTTATCTGCTGCAGATCTTCTCCAAGCCGATGGAGGATCGTCCGACGCTCTTCTACGAGATCATTCAGCGCAAAGGCGCGAAGAGCTTCGGGGCAGGGAACTTCAAGGCGCTGTTCGAGGCGCTGGAGCGCGAGCAGGCGCTGCGGGGAAATCTCTGAGCGATGCCGATCTATCACACACTCGGCAAAATCCCGCGTAAACGCCACATCGCGTTTCGCAAACCCGACGGCGGCATCTACGCCGAGGAGCTCGTAGGTCACGAAGGGTTCACCGGCACGGCGTCACTGCTTTATCACATCCATCCGCCGACCACGGTGAAGTCAGCGCGCCGTCTCCGCGAGACGAAGTTCGAGGCGGATTCAGATCAGACGCTGCGACATCGACACTTCCTGACTTCACGCGTCAAGAAGGGCGGCAGTGTGACCCTCGATCGCATCCCGATCCTGTTCAATCAGGACATTGTGATGCTCTACATCGAGCCCGACGAGAACGACGCGCACTTCTACCGGAACGCGCAGGCCGACGAGCTGGTGTACATCAGCAAGGGGAAGGGAATTCTCGAGACTTCCTATGGCACGCTGCCGTTTCACGAGGGCGATTACCTCATCATCCATCGCGGAATTCTGCACCGGTACCGCTTCGATCTGAGTGGCGAGCAGCCCAAGGTTCTGATCTTCGAGAGCAGAGGACACGTGCGTTGGCCGAAGCGTTACCGCAACGAATTCGGACAACTGAAGGAAGGCGCGCCCTACTCGGAGCGGGACATCCGTCTGCCGACGTTTACCGAGCCGATCGACCAGATGGGAGATTTCCCGATTCTCGTAAAGCAGTACGACGGCATCAACGAGATCGTCCTCGATCACCATCCTCTGGACGTCGTTGGCTGGGATGGCTACTTCTACCCATGGGCGTTCAACATCAACGACTTCGAGCCGATTGTCGGTCGCGTACACCAGCCGCCACCAGTGCACCAGACTTTTGAGGGCGATGGGTTCGTTGTCTGCTCGTTCTGCCCGCGCCCGTACGATTTCCATCCTGAAGCCGTGCCAGCGCCGTACAATCACAGCAACGTCGACTCGGACGAAGTTCTTTACTACGCTTCGAGCGAGTTCATGAGCCGCAAAGGAATCGAGTTCGGCAGCATCACGCATCACCCGGACGGCATCCCTCACGGACCGCATCCCGGGCGCGCCGAGGCCAGCATCGGGGCAAAGTACACCGACGAGCTGGCGGTGATGATGGATAGTTTCCGCCCGCTGAAAGTCGCAAAGCCTGCGCTGGACATCGAAGACCCGAATTACCACAAGTCGTGGCTGCAGGGCCAGCACGCGCAGTTCAATCCGCCAACCAGTTAAGGACGAGGCAAGGCTGCACCAATGAGCGACGCGCTCTGGACACCCGCATCCGAGCGCATCATCAAGGCGAACATGACCGAGTTCCTCCGTTACGTCGAGGAACGCGGTGGTCCGCCCGTGCCCGACTACTCTCCCGATTCCTACTGGGAGCTGCACAAATGGTCGGTCGATAATCCCGAGCGCTTCTGGTCGCTGACGTGGCGCTTCTGCGGGATCATCGGACACCGCGGCACCGGCGGCGGCGCCGAACGCGTCGGAGTTGGTCTCGACAACATGGGACCGCCAGATCCGGAGAAAGGACCCAAATGGTTTCCGGACGCCAGCCTCAACTTCGCTGAGAATCTGCTACGCTTCACCGACGACGAGCCGGCGCTTTCGTCGTGGAACGAGGAAGGTCATCAACGCACGATCAGTTATCGTGAGCTCCGTGAAGCGGTGGGAACGCTGTCGCTCGCGCTTGACGCGGCGGGAGTTCGGCCTGGCGATCGAGTAGCTGGCTGGCTTCCCAACATTCCGGAAGCGGTGATCGCGATGCTGGCCGCAACTTCGCTGGGCGCGATCTGGTCGTCGTGTTCACCGGATTTCGGTGCGCAAGGAGTGATGGACCGGTTCGGTCAGATCGAGCCCAAGATTCTCTTCGCCGCCGACGCGTATCTCTACAACGGGAAGGAAATCGATCTGATGCCGCGATTGCGTCAGATCGCGTTCCGCATTCCAACGCTCGAGCACGTCGTTGTAACGCCTTACAGAAAGCAGATGCCCGATCTGGAGGGCGTGCGGAAAGGAATACTCTGGTCGCGATTCATCGCCGCGCAGTATGCGGTCGCCGTCAGCCAGAACACGCCGACTGAAGGCTATCGAGCGACGCCGACCGATGCATTTCGCAGGACGCCGCCCGGCGGAACGCGGATGCCCGACGCCGCATCAATGCGCACGCCGGTTCAAGGGACACGCTCGATTCCCAGTCCCATCCCCGAGGCTCCCGATCCGAAGGCGATGGCGTTCGAGCGTTATCCGTTCGATCATCCGCTTTACATCATGTACTCGTCGGGCACGACGGGATTGCCCAAGTGCATGGTGCACAGCGCCGGCGGCACGCTGCTTCAGCACCTGAAAGAGCTGATCCTCCACACCGATCTCAAGCGCGAAGACGTCATTTTCTACTACACGACGTGCGGCTGGATGATGTGGAACTGGCTGATCAGCTCGCTGGCCGTCGGAGTAAAAGTCGTCCTTTATGATGGCGCCCCGCTCGCGCCGACACACACCGCGTTGTGGGACATGGTCGACAAGGAAGGCATCACCGTGTTCGGCACCAGCGCCAAGTATTTGTCGCTGCTGGAAAAATCCGGTGCCGCTCCGCGCGAGACTCACGATCTGTCGACGCTGAAAGCGATCCTGTCAACCGGCAGCCCGCTGGCTGACACCAGCTTCGATTACGTCTACAAGAAGATCAAGAAGGATGTCCATCTCGCCAGCATCAGCGGTGGAAGCGACATCATCTCCTGCTTCGTGCTGGGGAATCCCATTCTCCCCGTCTATCGCGGCGAAATTCAGACGCCGGGGTTGGGAATGGCGGTCGATGTGCTGGACGATCGCGGCCGGCCGGTGCGGCTGATTCCCGGTGAGCTCGTTTGTACGAAACCGTTTCCGAGCATGCCCGTCGCGTTCTGGGATGATCCGGATGGCGCAAAGTACCGTGCCGCGTATTTCGATTACTTCCAGGGTGTGTGGCGGCATGGAGACTGGGCCGAGATCACACGCAATCGCGGCTACATCATCTATGGGCGCAGCGATGCGACTCTCAATCCGGGTGGTGTGCGCATCGGCACGGCGGAGATCTATCGTCAGGTCGAGCAGCTGCCGGAAGTTCTGGAGAGCGTGGCGGTCGGGCAGGAGATCGACGGGGGCGCGCCGGGAGATGTGCGCATCGTCCTGTTCGTGAAACTCCAGCCGGGATTGACGCTCGATCAGGCGCTACGCGATCGCATCGCCGATCAGCTGCGCGAGAATACGACGCCGCTGCACGTTCCGAAGAAGATCATCCAGGTCGAGGACATTCCGCGCACGATCAGCGGGAAGATCAGCGAGCTCGCGGTGCGGGAAGTAATTCACGGGCGCCCCGTCAAAAACACTGAGGCTTTGGCGAACCCACAGTCGCTTCGGTTCTTTGAGAGACTACCCCAACTAAGGGATTAGAGCTCCGTATTTCGAACCAACCGATCACTTCGCATCGACAACTAATTGAGAACTCCGTACTAACTACGAATTACCAACTAGTTCTTGATAGCTCGGAGTTCAGTTCGCAATCAGTCCGCAGTGGTTCTGACCTCGAAGTAGGTTCCCCAATTCGTAATTAGTTGTCGATGCGGAGTGATCAGTTAGTTCGAAATACGGAATAAAAAAAGGCCGCGATTTACGCGGCCTTTTTTCAATTGACGAGTTGTTAATGCTGCGCGACGACTGGCTCCCGCCGCGCGTTGGCAGCGAGCGCATTGATCATATCCTGTAGCTTTGGTCCGCGGCCAGGCTCTGGCGCGCCGAAGGAAAGCGCCGTCTTATAGTGCGAAACGCCGTAAACGCTGCCGGACTTGCGCTCGACCGTGATGCCCCAGTTCTCGCCGTCGTTCAGCTGATCGGCGTTCTCGGCAGTCGACTGTGGGAGCGCGTGCGCCTCGACTTCAGCGAGGAACGCCTTCCAGTCCGGCGATCCCTTCAGGTTCGCCTGACAAATTGAGCTGATCCAGCGATCCTCGCCAAAGTGGGAGTCACGCTTCGAGATCGGCCCGCAGTCATAGCTCTTGCGGACAAAGTTTTCGACGCGAACGTCGGCCGCAGTCGGTGAGGATTCGTAGTACTGGTCCCAGCGCAGCAGCAAGCGTCCGCTGACGTTGTTTCCGTTCTGACGGATGATCACCAGATACTGTGGATTGCCGAATCCGGAGTACCAGATGCGGACTTCGCGCTCGCCTTTCCGGAGGTCGGATTTGGCGAGCGGTTGCAGGCCGGCCGTGGCAACTGCCGCGTCCTTCGTCTCGAAGATCGCTTCGGTGGCGGGGCCGCTGTCTGCGGATGCGAAACCGGCCTGCTGAGCGAGCGCTGGAGTGGAAATAGCGAGCGCCAGGGCGGTTGAGAACGTGAGTCGGCTCATGCCTATAGGACGGTACGAGCCACGGCGAGGTCACATTTTTAAGCCCCGTTTCCTGCAGGGCTGCAACTTACTGCCCGTCAATGGGTTACGCTGTTAATAAGCGCTTCAAAAACGGGCGTTTCTTCCCGTTATGACGCCCAAACGGGCTACAACTGCCGGCCGAAAACCTGGCAATAATAAAGGCCGCCAGTAGCGGATCGGGCGACCGCAATTCCAGTCTCCAGAACTCCCGAATCGAGAATGTTTTGACGATGGCCCCGCGAATTCATCCAGCCTTCAACGACCGTTTCGGCATTGGGATATCCAAGCGCCACGTTCTCGGCGATTCGCCCGTAAGTGTAGCCCACGTAATGCGCGCGATCACCCAGCGTCGGAAGTGTAGCGTTGGGCAGCGTGTGCGCCATTCTCTGGTAGTAGGCCATGTTCCGCGCCTGAATGCTCGCCATCTGATTCAGCTGCGCGTTGAAGACAAGGGGGCGGAGTCCCTGATGTCGGCGCTCCGCATTAATCAGGTCGAAAATACGAGCCTCGGTTGCGCCATATGCGGCGCCGGTCGCGCGCGCAGTGGCGGGCGCTGCTGACGTCCGTTCAGCGCCGGATGATCCGGTTGATGTAATCGGGTAGGCGCAGGCGAGAGCTGTCACCGAGCCAGCCGCGACGAATGCTTTCACAATCCGCATGCACTTTATATCGCTCGGTCACACAGATCGTTCCAGGGCTTCCCTGAGTCGGGCCGGGTCGAGCGACGTCCTCCTGGCGGTGAAGACGCGCAGCCAGCGCGCACTTTCGTACAACTCCTCTGACAATGACGGCAGATTGATCGTCCCGATCCAGCCCTCGCCGGTAAGGCGCTCGACCTCGCCACTTCGCCGCAGGACCGGAATGTCGAGACCCAGCATCTGAGTCTTCTCCGGATAATCCAGTAAAAGCTCGCCGTCCTTTAGTCCGAATTCGCGCGCCAATGTCGACTCTGCGCGTGCGACGCGGCCACGGTCCGTGGCGATCCACTCCAGCTTTTGCTCGTCGAGCTCAGCGGCCGGCCACTCCGCAGCGCGCTTGTAGAGACGGCGCTCTTTGAGGGCTGAAAGAAGTTCAGTGGGTCGCTCGCTCTCGAGACGATGCATCAAGCCTTCGTCCGTGTATGTCGCGAGGGTGTGAACATCGACCACGCCGTCCTCGACGGCGTCTTCCACCAGCCGCTTGTACATGGCTGTTGCACTGCGCACCGCATGATGCCAGTACACGTTGCGGTACATCTGATACTTGGCGAACAGCAACGACTCCAGTGCTGACAGCGCCTTCTCACGGACAGCGAGCGTGATCTGTCCCGACTCCGGATCTTCTACCAGCACCATCGAGTTGGTCAAACGATCGACATCGATTTCGCCATACGGCACGCCGCACATGAAAGCATCTCGCTTCAGGTACTCGATCTTGTCCAGATCCAACGACCCCGAAATCAGCCCCTGCAACGGACTGGCGCTTTTCCCGCGAATCAGATCAAACACGGCCAGATGCGCGTCGCCACCAATGTGGCTGCAAAGGAGCGAGGCGACATTTCCTTCAGTCACCAGCGATCGCGCAACGTCCTCGTGGTGCAGTGCGCCAATCTCCTCGAGCGCATGCGAAAATGGATAGTGACCGACGTCATGCAGCAGGGCGGCTGAGCGCACGATCGCCTGGTCCTTCTCGCTGATGGCATTCGACTCGTCAGATTCGGACAGCAGCGCCAGGGTCCGGCGAGCGAGATGGTGCGTGCCGAGTGCATGCTCGAAGCGAGTGTGGGTGGCGCCGGGATAGACTAGGTACGTCCAACCGAGCTGGCGCACGTAGCGAAGTCGCTGGAAGACTTCGGTGTCGACGAGCTTTAGTGTCAGCTCATCGACACGAATGTTGTTCCAGACGGGGTCGCGCAGGATCTCGAAGCGGACCGACCGTCGTTTCGTCAGATGCGGATCAGGCTTTTGGGCCGGCGTTTCTGATCGCCGCGTCAACGGTTCCAAATTTCGCGAAGTTCTCGCGGAACATTCCGGCCAGCTTCTGCGCCTGCGCGTCGTAAGCCGCCGGATCGGTCCACGTCCCACGCGGATTCAGTACTTCGGCCGGTACGCCGGGCACCTCAGTCGGAACACCCAGACCGAACACGCCGTCCTTCTGTGTCTTTGCGGTGTCGAGCTTTCCGGCGAGCACGGCGTTCACGATCGCGCGAGTGTAACTCAGCCTGATGCGTTTCCCCTTGCCATAGGGCCCGCCAGTCCAGCCGGTGTTGATCAACCACACATTCGACTCGTGCTTGCGCAGCAGGTCGCCCAGCATCTTCGCGTATTTCACCGCCGGCCAGACGAGAAAAGCGGCGCCGAAACACGCGCTGAAGGTGGGCTGTGGTTCTTTCACTCCCCGCTCAGTACCTGCGACTTTGGCGGTGTAGCCGGACAGGAAGAAGTACATGGCCTGCTGTTGGGTCAGCTTCGCTATCGGCGGCAGCACGCCGAACGCATCGGCAGTGAGGAAGATCACGTTCCGCGGATGTCCGCCGCGGCCGCCCTCCACGTAATTCCGGATGTAGTGCAGGGGATACGATGCGCGCGTGTTCTCGGTTATCGATTGATCGGCAAAGCGCACCTGCTTCGTCGCGGGATCGAGCACTACGTTCTCGAGAACCGTTCCGAACATCTGCGTCGTGCGATAAATGTCCGGCTCGCTCTCCGGCGAGAGGTTGATCACCTTCGCGTAGCAGCCGCCCTCGAAATTGAAGATTCCTTCGGATGACCAGCCGTGCTCGTCGTCCCCGATCAGCCCGCGGTGTGGGTCGGCGGACAACGTGGTCTTGCCGGTGCCCGACAAGCCGAAGAACAACGCCGTATCCCCGTCCTTGCCGACGTTCGCCGAGCAATGCATCGGAAACACATCCTGCTTCGGCAACAGGTAGTTCATCACCGTGAACATGGCTTTCTTCAATTCACCGGCGTAGCGCGTTCCACCGATCAGAATAGTTCGCTCGGCGATGTTGAGAATGATGAAAGTGCTGCTGTTGGTGCCGTGCCGTTTGGGATCCGCCTGGAATTCGGGAGCGTGCAGGACCGTGAAGTTTGGATCGAAGGTTGGCAGGTCACTCAGCTCGGGGCGGATGAACATGTTGCGCACGAACGCCATATGCCACGCGTTCGGGGAGATGTAGCGGACCGACAACCGATATGCGGGCTCCGCGCCACAATAGAGGTCCTCGACGAAGAGCTCCGACAGGCCGTTCAGATACTCCCGTACATCGGCCAGCAGCGTCTTGTATTTGTCGGCAGAGAGGGGCTGATTCACTTTGCCCCAGTCGACGTCCTTCTCGGAATCAGGCTCCTTTACGACGAACTTGTCATTTGGTGAGCGGCCGGTGTGCGGAGCGGTGACGGCGACGAAGGGGCCCATGTCGGCAAATTCGCCCTCATTACGGCGGGCCGCCGCCTGAAACAGCTCGGGCGCAATCAAATTCCAATGGACTGCGCCGCTTGGCCTGAGTCCCTGACGAGCGAGATCTGTTCTGCTTTCACTCGCAACCGCTTTTCGTTGCGGCCTTATCTCAGTTGCCATTAAGGTGCTTTCCTCTCACTGATCCGCTGCTGCGCGTCGATGACGGCGACTGCGGCCATGTTCACGATATCCTGGACGTCGGCGCCCTGCTCCAGCACATGAACGGGAAGATTCATACCCAGCAGAATCGGCCCGATCTTGGTGGCACCGCCGAGGTGGTGCAACAACTTGTAGGCGATGTTCCCGGCGCTCAGGTTCGGGAAAATCAGGACGTTAGCCCGCTCCTTCAGCACACTGAACGAGTAGGCAGTGCGGATGATCTGCTCGTCCATGGCAGTGTCCGCCTGCATCTCGCCATCCACTACGAGCGCGGGATCGCGCTTTCTCAGGATCGCGACAGCCTTGGCGACTTTCTGCGCTTCCGGGTGACGTACCGACCCGAAATTGGAAAAGGACAGCATGGCGATTTTCGGATCGATGCCGAAAGTGCGAACGATCCGGCCTGCGGAGTATGCAATCTGGGCGAGCTGCTCCGCCGTCGGATCGATGTTGACCGTTGTGTCCCCACAGAAGATAACGTGCTTCTCGAAAACGAGCATGTAGAGACCGCTGACGATCTCCGCTTTCGGATGCGGGCCGATCACCTGCAGTGCCGGTCGAATGGTCTCGGGATAATGCATTCCCACGCCCGACAGCAACGCATCAGCGTCCCCGCACGCGACCATCACTGAACCGAAGTAATTGCCGTTGAAGAGAAGCTGGTGCGCCTCGCCGTGGCTTAGTCCCTTTCGCTGACGGCGCTGCCACAGATAGTCGGCGTATTTGTCGCGCTTGTCGCAGGTTCCCGGATCGACGATGGCGATGTCGCGCAATGAGATCTCGTTCTCCGTTGCTACGCGGTCGATGGCAGACCGCTGTCCCAGCAGGATCGGAGACGCGATGCCTTCATCGACGAGCTGTCGGGCTGCGCGCATGATCTTCGGCTCCTCACCTTCCGGAAAAACGATGCGCTTCGGATCCCGCACGGCGCGATTGATGATGCCGCGCATGAGGCCGCGCGCACGTCCGAGTCGTGCCTCGAGCTGCTCTCGATAGTGCTCGAGGTCGATCATCTCGTTGGCGACGCCGCTTGCCACCGCGGCCCACGCGATTGCGGGAGCAACCCATAACAAAACACGCGGATCGAACGGGAATGGAATCAGGTAATCGGGGCCGAACTTCACCGATCGCAATCCATACAGGCGCGACACGCTCTCCGGCACATCCTCCTTCGCCAGCGAAGCGAGCGCGCGCGTCGCTGCCATCTTCATCTCTTCATTCACTTCCGTCGCGCGGGCATCGATTGCTCCGCGAAAGATGAATGGGAAGCCGAGGACGTTGTTGACCTGGTTCGGGTAGTCGCTTCGCCCGGTGGCGATGATCGCATCGCTGCGAACCGCTCTCACCTGGTCGGGGAGTATCTCCGGCTCCGGATTGGCGAGCGCGAAGACGATCGGCTTCTTCGCCATCTTCGCCACCATTTCGCCCGTAATTGCGCCGGCGACGGAGAGGCCGACAAATACGTCGGCGCCGACCATTGCGTCGGCGATGGTACGGGCCTTC
>DASUZC010000032.1:0-3456 GCA_036377095.1 Gemmatimonadaceae bacterium | reverse complement strand
GGCTCGTGCTAGTCAGCACCGCCGCTCGGCGAGCGCTGCGCCAGTTACCGAAAACAGTGGAACTGTGATGACTTGAGCACCCTCGGTCAAAGGGATCATACCGATACCGGTGCCAATTACCGAGCCAAGTAATCCCAGCCCAAATCGGCGAGCGGTGGAGCAGCGGCTATTGAATTTTGGAGCCGCCGCGCCAAAACCCGCACCGACTGCTCCGCCAACCACGGCGCCAATCAGCGTCTCGGCTAGCCCTGGATCATCACACTGGCAGTTGTGGTGGGGCGACTGAGATCCGACGAACCCACCGACGAACGCGCCGGAGATCCAGCCGAGGAGGCCGGTAAAGCCGCGCGCGACTAATGCGCCGCGAGGCGCGACAGTGTCGTCGGCTGCGGGAATGGCCGGGGTTTGCGCTGCCAGCGGAACAGTCCACAGGGTCGCGAGCGCAACAACTCCGACAACGAGCAGTGAGCGGCGAGCGTTCATTGGGTAAGTCTCGCATATTTGTTCATCACTCTCAATCTACGACTATGAAAATCGATCGCCGTGGTTTCCTCGTAGCATCGTCGTCGGCGCTGGTGTTGGGCAACGGCAAACTATCGCCGACCGCATTCGAACCGTCGGCGGACGCAAGTGAACCGCCTGAGGTGGATTCATTGCAGGGGAAAGAGATCACGGTTTACACCACGGCCGACAAAACCAACCACCGCCTTTCAGCGACCGACAAGCTGACATTCAAGCAAATGGGTCAGCCGCTCGAGACGCAGGTGTGCGTCTTCGTCGATCCGTCCAAGCGAGCTCAGACAATACTCGGTATCGGCGGAGCACTCACCGACGCATCCGCGGAAGTATTCGCCAAGCTCCCGGCGGCGAAACAGCAGGAATTTCTCGACGCCCATTTCAATCCCCGCACCGGCATTGGTTATCGGTTGGCGAGAACCAACATCCACAGCTGCGACTTCTCGTCGGCGAGCTACACGTATGTCAACGAGGGCGACAAGGATCTCAGATCATTCAGCGTCAACCACGACAAGCAATTCCGCATTCCGTTCATCAAGCGCGTGATTGCTTCGACTGGAGGAAGGCTCACTCTGTTTGCGAGTCCGTGGAGTCCACCGGCGTTCATGAAGACCAACAACGACATTCTTCACGGTGGCAAACTGAAGCCCGAATTCTATCAGTCCTGGGCCAACTACTACACGAAGTTCATCAAGGCCTACGAGAGCGAAGGAATTCCCGTGTGGGGCATCACCATCCAGAACGAGCCGATGGCGACGCAGACGTGGGAGTCGTGCATCTTCAGCGCCGAAGAGGAGCGCGATTTCCTCAAGAATTATCTGGGACCCACCATGCGGCGCGCGGGGCTGGGCGAAAAGAACATCATCGCCTGGGATCACAACCGCGATCTCATCTTCCAGCGAGTCAGCACAATCCTCAGCGATCCCAAAGCGGCCCAATACGTGTGGGGCATCGGCTATCACTGGTACGAGCCGTGGAGCGGTGGCGACATGATGTTCGACAACGTCAGGCTCGTGCGCGAGACTTACCCCGACAAGCCGTTGCTCTTTACCGAGGGCACGCCGGCGTCGTTCGACACCGCGCGCATCCACGACTGGACGTTGGGCGAACAGTACGGCCGCTCGATGATCAACGATTTCAACGATGGCGCCGTTGGTTGGACGGACTGGAATGTCTTGCTCGACGAGCAAGGCGGACCGAATCACGTCGGCAACTTCTGCTTCGCGCCGGTGCACGCCGACACGAGAACGGGTGAGCTGATCTACACCAACTCGTATTACTACATCGGCCACTTCTCGAAGTTTGTTAAGCCACAGGCGAGGAGAATTGCCAGCTCACCGAGCAGAAGTGCTCTGCTTTCGACGGCGTTCGTGAATCCCGATCGCACTGTGTCGGTGGTGGTGATGAATCGGGGTGACAAGGAGGTGAAGTACTTCCTCTGGGTTGCGGGCAATGCGGCGGAGGTCACCAGCCTGCCGCATTCGATTCAGACGCTGGTGTTCTGACCGCGGTAGTTGTCAGTGTGCGCCGAGCTTGCCACGCACCTCGTTGCGCAGCTTCACGGGGTCGTACCCGTAACCATCACGAAAGACAATGGTGATGGTGCGAATCGCCTTTGGATCAGCGGCAAGATTTCCGCGCATCACCACGAGATCCGCGGTCTTGCCGCGTTCGATTGACCCTGTTCGCTGCTGCTCGCCAAGGATGCGCGCGCCGTTGAGCGTCATGATTTTCACCACCTCGGCGGATGAGAATCCAGCTTCGATGAGCAGCTCATAATTGCGCAGATCCCCGTAACCGGGCATGAACCCCGTTCCCCACGGATCGCAGCCCGCGCCGAGCAATCCGCCCGCGGCCACGAACAATCGCTCCCATTGCATCATTTTTGTCAGCAACCGATCTGGCACGATGAAGGAGCTCTGCGCCAGCCCCGCGTGAGTCTCTTCAACCTCCCGCCGAACAGCGGGCGCGAGCATCGCCAGTTCCGCCGTGTCGAGCCGCGCACGAGTGAGCGAGAAGGATTCGTACACCCCGAGGGTCGATACTACCGACGCGCCGCTAGCAACGATGCGGCGGATGTCCTCGCGAACCTCGGCGCTTCCAGGGTCGACATCGGCCTGCGCTTTCTGATTCGTGCTTGGGCACACGTCCGGCTGCTTTCCCGGGACGTACTCGCTGTTGGTGATGAAGCCGTGCTGCAGGACGTCGATCCCCAGTCGCGCGCCGTCAATGAACGTCACGGCGCAGAGATGGGCGCTCACCTTGAGGCCGCGTGCGTGCGCAGCAGCAACCACCGCGCGAACCACGCTTGACGGACCGCTCAGAATCTTGAACCAGTCAGCGCCTTCGTCCGCCCAGTAGTTCACGACTCGAGCAGCGTCCTCTGGCGACTCGATGATCCTGAAGGGTCCGGGCTCGTTGCGTGCCCCGGTGAGATATGGTCCGCCGATGTGCATTCGCGGTCCTGGCAGCGCGCCACGGTCGACGAGGTGCTTCATGTTCAACTCGTTGTACGGCAGCATGCTGCCGGCGGTCATTGCTGTCGTCACGCCGGCGGCGAGATAAAGCATCGCGCTATGCAGCATCGGCGCAGGGTGGCTGATGCCGCCGAAGTAGGTGTGCTCGTGAAGTCCGACGAGTCCGGGGATGACGGTGTAGCCCGTGAGGTCGAGCGCCTTGGCGCCGGCGGGAATGGAAACAGCGCTGCTCGCGCCGACCGTTTCTATTCGCCCATCACGAAGCAGAATCGTTTGATCGCTTCGCACCTGTGCACCAGTGCCGTCGATCAGAGTTACGTGAGTGAGCGCGACGAGTGGAGTGTCGACCGAGACAAAGCTCCGCGGCCACGCACTCAGCGTTGGTCTCTGCCCCGCGGCGGACGCAGCGAGGATAACGACACAGGCGAGCGCGATCAGGACTTTTCGCACGGCATTGCCTTGG
>DASUZC010000031.1:0-7052 GCA_036377095.1 Gemmatimonadaceae bacterium | reverse complement strand
GTGAGCGCGACGAGTGGAGTGTCGACCGAGACAAAGCTCCGCGGCCACGCACTCAGCGTTGGTCTCTGCCCCGCGGCGGACGCAGCGAGGATAACGACACAGGCGAGCGCGATCAGGACTTTTCGCACGGCATTGCCTTGGTGGACGGAGGTCTAAATGTACGTCTTGTTAGTTGAACCGAATGCTCTGACGGCCTTCGTGCAATCGACGGCGCTGCCCTTGCCACTCGATCTCCCCTGGTAGTCCGGGCGGAAGCGTGATCTCCGCGCGCAGCCCGTGTTGGCCCTCTCGCACCAATTTCACATCGATGGAACCGGCCGGATGTGGGACGCGACCTACGGCATGCCCTAACGGGCCGAGCGCTGGCGTGATCAGTACCGTACGAAATCCCGGACTCGACGGTCGCACGCCGAGCACGGTGGCGAGCAGACCATAATTCGGGTGCGCCGCCCACGCATGCGTGTCTGATCGCGTGGGTTCCGGATTCTCAGGCGCCGAGGTCAGGCCGAGCAGCACCATCGCCTGCCACGGCGCCAGCTGTTCGATGTAACGATCGCCGAGTGCTGCTTTTCTCAATGCTTCGAGGACGTAGAAGCTGAAGTAGTAGGACGCGGGCGTCAGCGTGGTGTCGGAAAGCACTCGTTCCATCACTGCTCGCTGCGCCGCCGCGGGCACCGCGTCTGTGAGAATAGCAAGCACGTTGGTCTGCTGACTGTACGCGTTGGTACCGGGAGCGTCGCGAAATAATCCGCGCACGGGATCCCACGCCCGAGCTCCCACCGCCGCACGTATCGCCTGGGCGCGCCCACGATAATCGCTTCCTGCTTCCCGCTTCCCGCTTCCCTCCTCGAGCTCCGCCGCCCGCTGCAACGCGTAGACATAGAGCAGACTGATCGCCGTCGAATGCCCATCGTCCGCGCCTGGCGGAACACCGCGATCCCAGCGCGGCGTCCAGTCGACGTAATTCCAGTACGGCATCGGCCCCAGCATTCCTGTGCCGTCCACATGCCGCTCGTACCAATCAAGAATCCCGCGCACGCCGGCGAGTCGCTCACGCACGAACGACAGATTGTCACGGTGCATGAAGTAGTCGTGCACCATTGCCACGTAAATCAGCGAGAAGGGAGGTATGATCTGGGTCAGCGCCGATGGATATCGACTGGCAGTGAGCCCTTCAGGGATGCGCGAATAATCGAAATGCTCGATTGCCTGGCGCATAAGCCGGTCGTCGCCGGTGACGTACAGCGAGATGAGACTCTGAATCCTCGTGTCGCCGACGTACTGGAGCTGCTCCCAATACGGGGTGTCCATGTACGTCTCGAACGCACCTATGCGTGCACCATTCCAGTTCATCATCCACATAGCAGCGAGCCACGACTCATCGCCGACAAACATGCCACGCAGCGTGAACGGGTAAGCGGTGAAGATTCCGTAAAACCTGTGTACTCGCAGTGGCTGATCGGCAGTCGTGATGTCCAGCTGGATGTAGCGGAAGGACCGCCAGTAGAGCGTCGTGAAACGCCGTCGCGCGCCACCGTCGGGAAGAAATACATCGTGGACACCGTGAATCGTCCGCCCTGCGACGCTGTCGCGATTTCCTTTCCGACCCGCGGAATCGACCAGTGCCTCGGCATAGGTCAAACGCACCGCGCTACCGGCTCCTCCGCTCGTCTCGAGGATCGGATACGCATTGGTCGTGTGCCATTGATCGAGCAGGATTGTCGCCTTCGTGTGCGCGGGTATGACCAGATCGACAGATCCCCTCAGAAAGCCACTGTCAGCCTGCACGCCGATCACGCGCCGGATGCTGGGGATGCGTTGCTCCTTCTCCTCCATCGGCGGTATCGACCTCGGCACGAGCTGCCAGCCGGACACCTCTCCGTACTCACCCGGCGGGAACGCGGCGCGTTTCACGGTCCCGACGATTTCGCCGGCTCGCCACGCGTCGTCGACGAAATCCGGCCGCTCCCATCCCCACGGATAGCGCGAGCCGTCGATCGAATCGCCCGGAGCAGCCGCGTAATAGTTTCCCATCGAAGCAGTAGTGATCACGACCGGCGCGTACGCCGGATTGCGCAACACCTTCCAGCTCGGTCCTGTGTTCACCAGCGCCGCTTCGATCGGACTGTTGCCCTGCAACAGGAAACCCGTGCGATAACTGTGCTGCGCCACCGGATGCGCGGCGCCCCAGTTCCACACCAGTGCCGCGATCACGTTGTGCCCCGCGCGCAGATGCGGAGCGAGATCGACCGTCTCATATCGCCAGTGCGTGACGTCCGAACGCTGCGGCCCCGACGAGACCTGCGCACCGTTGACGTAAAGCCGATATCGATTGTCAGCGGACACATGCACGATGAATCGCGCTGGCACTGCGGTCAGATCAAAAGTCCGCCGCGCGTGGAATACCGTGAAGCTGTCGCCTGCTACACCCGCTGGCGCGATCCAACTCGCCGGTGGCGCGCCGTCAAATACACGTGGCTGTTGAGCGCCAAGTGCCGCAGTGAGCGCGACACTCGACGCAATGGTGACGGTTCTAAGTGGCGTCAGGCAGCTGCCGGTGGTGATGGCGAACATGAATCTCCTGGAACCGGGCAAAATCTGCCACAGCCACCGGTCCGAACATTGGGTTCGCGACTTTCTGCCCACTCGCTGCCCGCGCTCGACAGGCTTTGTCGTATCGGCTGAGCACGCCTTCCAGGCGAAGGCGCGCCTCCCCGGGTGTCGCCGCACCGAACGGTGGATCCATGGCGTCGATCGCTTTCGCCTTCGGAAAGTCCTTCTTCCTCAGCACGCGCCTGAAGAAGAACAGCCGCAGGAACGGGCGCAAAGGGCGAGGCATCGTAGGAAATGCGGAGGGCTCACCGGCGGCGACTTTCGCCGATTCTTCCATGATGCGCGAGACATGTTCTACAACCTGGGATGGTGACCACTTTCCGGGTGCACGGGGAACTTTCCACGCGGCCCGCACCTTGTCCGACGTCGCAAGTAGCGCGGCGACTGCGGCATGTAGCCCCGCCAGCGATGTATCTAGTTCGGACATCACTCCAGTATCAGGTGCATCTATGATCGCGGACTAATCGAGGGTTGCTGACTAACCTAGCTGCCAGCTGGTTTAGTCTGCACTCCTCAATTAGTCCGCGATGATCGATGCCGTTAGTCCTCGGGCCTCGGTTTCCTTAGCGAGCCAAATCCCTTACTGCTGCCGCGAGCGAGCGCACCTTCGCGCCATCACGTGAACCCGCTGCGTCGGCATCCAACTGCGTGGCCAACGCGTTCAACGCACCACTCCGGTCGCCCGCCGAGCGAGCTTCTGCCGCCGTCAGCTGCTGCCTCACCGCCGAAATCCTGTTCGACGCCAGTCCGCCCGAACGCTCGAGCTGATCGACATACGCCCGCGCCAGCGCGAACGACGGCGGCCAGACAAGCTTCTGCTGTCCCTGAACGTTGTAATAGTCGTAGTGAACGGTCTTCGCAGCATCGAGCTCGTTCTGCGAGATGAACGCGCTCGGCGTCAGCTCGAAGATGTCGAGTCCGCGCGTAATCTCCGAGCTCACGATCACTCCGTTGTACCAGTACGCCGACCACGAGCCACTCAGCTTGAGCGTGGTGTCGGCCGGACCGCGATCGAAGAATGCGATCTCACGCGGATGCGAGGCGTCCGTCCAATCGAAGACGGAGATGCCACCTTGATACCAACCCTGCACC
The DNA here is from genome assembly GCA_036377095.1 of Gemmatimonadaceae bacterium. Taxonomy (GTDB): domain Bacteria; phylum Gemmatimonadota; class Gemmatimonadetes; order Gemmatimonadales; family Gemmatimonadaceae; genus UBA4720. The sequence continues at coordinate 3,347 of DASUZC010000031.1, read as the reverse complement.
ATCACGTCGCGACCTGGAATTGGAATCAACGAGCCGTTGTGGGCGACGCAATTCTCGTTGGAAGTCTGCGGCGCAGGCAGCTTGTAATAGCTGTGAAACTGCATCGTCGAGCCGGAAACGGTGAAGATCGCGTCGGCGCCCCACTCGCGCGGATCGGTCGAGCGGCACTTCGGCTGCATGCCGCCGCCCCACTCGTCGGAGAAGAGAAGCTTGGTGCCGTCGTTGTTGAACGTCGCGGAATGCCAATACGAGAAATTCGAATCAGCCGCTGCGCTCAGACGAACGGGATGCGCCGGGTCGCTGATGTCGAGCAGCAATCCGTAACCGCCGCAAGCGCCGCCGGCTCTGCCGATTGCCGGATACAGTGTGATGTCGTGACACTGGCTCGGCCCCTGGCGCGGCGGTGGCGGACCATTTGGATCAGCGCCACCAACCATCTTGCGGATGATGTCAGGCAACCGCTTGCGCAATTCTGCGCTGTCAGCCGCGGTTGGAGCACCGGTTCCGTTGCGCTCCTTGACGATGCTCGCCAGCTGCCCGGCAACCCAACCATCAGGCGCGACTTCTTCCTCGCCGAAAATTACCGCTGTGAAACCACCACGCGCTTTCGCCGCCGCGACCCTCTTGGCGCTTTCGGCCTTGTCGACATCGGTTTCGCCATGCGTCGGCGGGCCAGCGAGGCCGGTGAAGATACGCGGCGATGATACGACAGCTGCCTGCTCGGGATGAGCGAGTGGCACTTTGATCACTTCGATGCGGAACAACGCCGAGTTGGGATCCTTGTCCGGTGCGAGACTTACGCAGCCGGCCAGCTCGTTCGGTGAGCGCACCGGCGCGGAGCCGGAGATGTAGACGTAGACGTTGTTGGGATCCTTGGGATCGACGAGCAGCGAGTGCGTGTGCGATCCGCGGCAAGTCTGCACGTTGCCGACGTTTCTCGGCTTGGCAATGTCGCTGATGTCGAAGATGCGAATGCCGCGCAGGCGATCCTTGCTGACTGTGTCCTTGACGCCCTGTTCGCCGCAATCGAGCCGGGCGCCGAGGTCCTCACCGGAGACGAACAGCAGATTCTTGTAGACCGAGACATCGCTCTGCGACGCCGGACAGAAGTACGCCGTCTTGATCGCCGGCTGTGCGGGATTGGAGATGTCCCACACCTGATAACCGCTGAAGCTTCCCTGGAAGACGTAGTTGCCGAGGAACGCCAGATCGGAGTTGATGCCTTTGAGGAACTTCTCCGACGGCTTCGTCTTCGACACTACCTTGATATTCCAGGCTGCCTCGGCAGCGTCATACTCACCGGCACGAAGTCCGACGCGCGGGTCGGGAGTCGGCGCTGAAGCGGATGCGTTGACGCCGGGACTCACCGAGGTCGACGGCGACGAATACGTCGACGGCGCGCATGCTGCGGCGATGACGATCGCAGCGAACGCGGCTAGGGACAGAACTGCTGATCCGGGACGGTGCGGATTGCTGAAACTCATTGTGGGTTCCTCTGAACGTGACGTGTTTCTGCTTCTCTATGGGGTGTCGGTGCTGAATACCATCGACGCCAGCATTTTCTGCATCCGCTCGATCTCGGTGGTCTGATCTGCGCTGACGTCCGATGCCAGTTTGTAGACCGAGATATCCTGAGCGGCCCCGTTGGTGTTGAACAGGTTGTTCACCATGGTCACCGCACCCTGATGGTGCTGGATCATGAAGGTCAGGAATAGCCGGTCGAACTCCTTACTGCGGGCGGCGTCGAGTTGTTTCAATTGATCTTCGGTGAGCATGCCGGGCATCAGCATCTCGTGCTGCATGCCACCCATGTTCATCGTCATCCCGTGCGGGTTCGGCTCTGGCACGGGAAGGTGTCGGTCGCGAAGCCACTTCTGCATCGCGACGATCTCATCCTTCTGGGCGTTGGTGATCCTGCCCGTGAGAGTCATTATCGTGGGGCTGGCGCCGTGCGATTCCGCCCAACCCGCCATCAGCAGCGCCTGCGCATGATGTGAGATCATGCCGTTCATGAACTCGACGTCCGCCGCCGTGTAGGCGTGCGGCGTGGTGTCGGCGCTTGCAGTTACACTTGCTGATGTACTCGCTGATTGCCCTGATGCCGCGCCTTGAGGCGCGCTGGCGCAGGCGGCGCTCGCGAACAGGGCGAGCGTGACTACGGTTGTGGATCTGACCACTTTTCTCATAACAAGAGAGAATAACTCTTCATAATGCTGCCCGCAGGATGTATACGGTAGGAGGCGTGGTTACGGCCAGATTCCGAGGGGGTTAATGGAGAAGCTGGTACCACCACCATTGGGGAAACTGTACTCGATCTGACTTGCCGCAAGGGCTGCGAGTCCGATTAGAACCGCGGTAATGCCCACTACCAATAGAGTCGTGCGCGTGCGATCGACCTCGCGCACCGCCACCTCAGTTGCTGAGTTTCGCACCACTGTTAGAACTTCGTGCGACCCCTTAACGCGGTTCAGTTGGGAGTTGAGCGCAACGCCGGAGCCTCGCTCCACGATGAGCGTATCGCCGGCGACACGAACAAGCCTTCCTTCGACAGTGGTGACACAGCAGACCGCTATTGGCGGCAGCGTGTCGGTTTGACGCGTCAGCTGTAACGGCGCAGCTGACCGGATGCGCACGTCGCTGCTAACTCGAAAAGCCTCATTGGCATTCGTGGCTCGATGCGCCACACAAGCCTGGGACCAGGTCGTCAGCCCCAGCGCGATCGCCCCGCGTCGCCTGCGGCTGGAGCGAGACATCCTGAGCGAGCGAATGAAGTTGTGCTCCGCTGTCAAGTTGAAGTCTGCGCCTTTGCGCGGAACTGGAGACAAACAGGCTTTGGTATATCGATCCGGTGAAGTGTGCGCGTCAATTTGCCGCTCCCCTGATCGCGGTCGAACACGACAATGGAGTCAGAACGCTGGTTTGCGACGAGTAGCCAACGTCCGCTCGGATGCAGAGTGAAGTTGCGCGGCCAATCGCCTTCCGTCGAGACTGTCTGCTCGAGCGTGAGCTCGCCCGTCAACTCCGCCAGTGAGAATACGGCGATGCTGTTGTGACCGCGGTTCGACACGTAGACCGTTCGCCCGGATGGTGCAACGTGGATGTCGGCCGGATAATTCGTCCCTGTCCATCCCGCCGGCAATGTCGAGCGGGTGCTAAGCGGTGATAGCGTGCCGCGCTCGGCGTCGAAGCGAAGCGTCGCCACTGTGGAATCCAGCTCATTGGCGACGAAGACGAGTGGCAGCGCCGGGTGGAACGCGATGTGGCGCGGACCCGCACCGGCGCGCATGACCGCATCGCCACCCTCGACGTGGCGCAGCGAATTGCCGGCGACGTCGAGCCGGTAGACG
>DASUZC010000030.1:0-3719 GCA_036377095.1 Gemmatimonadaceae bacterium | reverse complement strand
GCTCTCGCCGCCGCCTTGGCTTTTTCTGCTTTGGCCTCACACGTCACAGCACAAGGCACGAGCGCTCAGCAAACCGCTGACCGCGCTGCAACTGGTGCGAACGGCCGGCCGACGATCGTCCTCGTCCACGGAGGATTCGTCGATGGCTCCGGGTGGGCAGGTGTATACGATATCCTGCACAAGGATGGCTACAACGTCGCCATTGTTCAGAATCCAACGATCTCGCTGGCGGGCGATGTTGCCGCAACGCGGAGTGTCATCGCCGCGCAGCCGGGTCCAGTGATCCTTGTCGGCCACTCTTATGGCGGGGCCGTCATCACTGAGGCGGGCAACGATCCCAAGGTCGCCGCGCTCGTCTATGTCGCCGCCTTTGCGCCCGATAATGGCCAATCCGTCGCTTCGCTGATCGGGACTTTTCCGCAGGGCGGGCCACAACCACCAATCCTTCCACCGCGCGACGGCTTTCTTTATCTCGACAACGCGAAGTTCGCCGCCTCATTTGCCGGCGACGTCGAGCCGAAACTCGCCACGTTCATGGCGGAATCCCAGGTGCCGTGGGGCCTTGATGCTCTTAATGGCACCGTGACGGAACCGGCGTGGAAGACGAAGCCAAGCTGGTATCTGGTTGCGACCGACGACAGGATGATTCCGCCGGATGCGCAGCGCTTCATGTCGAAGCGAGCCGGTGCCAAGGTCGTCGAGACCAAAGGAAGCCACGCACTTTACGTATCGCGGCCGGCTCCGGTTGCCGAGCTGATCGAACAGGCTGCTGCAGCGATTACAAAAACCGCGTCAAAGTAATCGCAGACAAATTGCAGGGGAAAAGTGAAGGGGCCAAGTCTAAGGTCCCTTCACTGGAAGTGGCGCGGTTCTCGAACCACGCTAGCCACCACTGACCTCGTCGAGCCAAAGCTCGGCGTCCAGCTTGTCGCGAAACGGCTTTACCTGGGCGACATCTTCGACCAGCATCTCGATCATGCGCACGATTCCGAATGCCAGATCGCCTTTCACTACCACCGCGGTCGGGCCGAGCCGCGTTCGTTCGCCGAGCCAGCGCAGCCATGCTACCAGAACGCGTGCGTCCGCCGGCGGGAATTCCGGCACCGCGTCGCGCGCGTCGATCAATTCCGTGAATCCAAGAGCTGGCTCCTGCCGCTCTTCCTCGAGGTGCGATCTGATCTCGTCGAGAGTGACTCGACCCCGCGCTTCTGCCAAGACGCGCCGGTGCTTGTGATCGTACGTGGCGGTGATCGGCATGCTCCTATCGAATACGCCAATATTCCGCAAACTGCAAGCACGTCCGGTTAGCGTTTAACGCCCCGTCGAATCTCCACGTCGATTCGATTCGAACAGGAACCAGATGCGGCGCTCCGTCTCGTCGAGCCAGACTTCGATCAGGCTCGCGGTAGCGACATCTCCATATTCCTCGCAGGCGTTGTGTGCCTGGCGCAGTCTCGCCCTCAATGATTTGTTGTCTTCACCCAGCTCGGCGAGCATGTCGGATGGCTCGACATAGTCGGCGTCGTTGTCCAGGATGCGCTGCGTACGCGAGATCTGACCAATCGACCTGATCGTGAGACCGCCGAGCTTGCGCACGCGCTCAGCGATCGGATCTGTCATCTCGTAGAGCTGATCGGCCTGCTCGTCGAGCAGCAGGTGGTAGTCGCGAAAATTCGGACCGCTGACGTGCCAGTGGAAATTCTTGGTCTTGAGGTAGAGCGCGAACACATCGGCGAGAACGCCGTTCAATTCTGCGCTGATATCCCTCGATCCCTCTGCGTTCAGGTCTGTCGGAGTGGATAGCGGACTCTGACGGCGGCGACGCAGATCCGCCGTTTTCTTTGGGCTAAGCGTAGTTGTCATCGGTTCTCCTAACGGTGCGTAGTGTCTGCTTTGGGTGGCGGAGGCATTGCCTTCACGCGCGCTTGAATGGCGTGAAACTCAGGGCTGTCGCGCACCAGATCTTTCGGGAGAGAGGAACCGAGCTGCGCGATCTGCTGGCGCGTGGCTGCCACTCGCGACTGATCAGTCGGGTGCGTGGAAAAAAAAGACTCGAGCGCGGTCGGGTCCTGTTTGCGCTTATCCAGGAGTTTCTGAAAGAATGTTGGCAGACCTTCCGGATCGATGCCGGCGCGCATTGTGTTCATCACGCCCTCCGAGTCGGCTTGCGCTTCATCCTTCTGGCTGTAGTGTGCAGACTTGGCGTCCGCTCCGATGCGGATCGCAATTTGACCGCCAATTGTTCTGCAGGCATGAGTTAGTGTGCAGAGTAGAACAACTCCAACCTGATCCCGCTCCGTCTGCTCTATCTGTTTCGCGGAGTGCCGCCGAATGACGTGGCCGATCTCGTGGCCCATGATGCCTGCGAGCTCGTCGAGGCGATCCGCCTGCTCGATCGCCCCTCGATTTACGTAGATGAATCCACCGGGCAGTGCAAACGCATTCACTTCCGGTGAGTTCACGACAGAGAAATGCCAATCGAGATCGGCGCGGCTGGTGCGAGAAGCCATCGACTTTCCCAGGTCCGCTACGAAACGGTCGACCGCGGTGTCGCGAATGAGTGGCATTTCGGAATCGATCTGCGCCGCTTCGCTGGCTCCGATCTGGCGCTCCTGCTCCGGCGAAACGGAGCAGCCCGCGACGATCGAAAGAGAAACGATTAAAATCACCACCAACGCGGACCTCATGGCATTGCCTCCTGTGATTGTTGGACGCCGACAGACTCTCGCTCGTATACCTCGAGCAGAACGAAGAACATGGCAAGCGCTACCGGACCGAGTATCAGTCCAGGAACGCCCGCTATCAGCGCGCCAATAAACGCTCCAACGACCGTGATCATTGGATGCACGCGACCCATTCGGCGTGAGACGGTCGCGCGGACAACGCGATCGATGATCGGCGGCAGTAGGCCGGCGAACACCAAAATCGCTATCACACCGGTGTAATTCTGGCGCACCAGCAGGAGCAGCAACGCCGGGCCAGACACGAGAGCATTGCCCACCACAGGAACCAGTGTGGTGATCGCTGCGCAAGCGCCCCAGAACACCGGGTCCGGCAATCCGGCGAACCAGAAACCGGTTCCGATCGCAACCCCCTGTACTGCCGATGAGAGCATGGTACCGGCAACCATTCCCTGCGTGATGTCGCGAAAGCGGATGCGAAGTGTTTCCGCGCCGGCGCTGGAGAACGGCAGCAGCCGAGCAAATCTCGGCCACAGCTTTGGCGCTGACCCAAGCAGATAGAAGAGGCCGAGCACCGCGATTGACCAGTTCACTATCGCCCACACCGAGCTGTGCGCCAGCGAGAGAACAGCGCCAGGAAGACTGTCCCCGACGGAGCTCGCAACTGAGGCAATTTGCGTCTGAAACTTGGCGATCAGTCCCGTCGCCGACGCGTCAGGGTAACTCGCGCGAAACGCAGTCAGCTTAGCGAGCACATTGGGCAAACGCTGCCCGACATGGACGCCCAGCCATACGAGGGGAACGACAACGAGGCCCACGGCCAGCAGGACGATGAGTGTAGCCGCAAGCCCAGGCCGCACTCGCCGCGTGAGTCGCGTGTATGGTTGGGAGAAGAGCTCATAAAGTACGAGTGCGCTCGCTAACCCCACCGCCAATGGGGCGAGTGCAATCGCCACGAGCAGAGCGACGCTCAAAACGAGAATGCGCGCACCTGGCTTCGTGTCGGGCAACGCCGGAGTCGCGGGCATCATGACGGTA
>DASUZC010000029.1:0-21042 GCA_036377095.1 Gemmatimonadaceae bacterium | reverse complement strand
CGTTGTCCGCATCGCCAGCTCGGAACAATACAATTTCGCGATTGCTGCCTGCTTCGTGAAAGGCTGCTTGTGCTGCGCCAGCCAGGCCGCGTGAAACATCAAGTGCTTTCCCGCCTCGATTTCCGTCGCGATGTCCGCGAGCTGAAACTGGATGCCCTGAAAGTTCGCGATCGGCTGTCCAAACTGTTTGCGCAGCGTCGAATATCTCAGCGACTGCTCGAATGCCCCCTCGGCGATACCGAGGGAAAGCGCAGCGATACCGACACGCCCCGAATCGAGCGTGCGCATGAAGTTGTTGAAACCCTCGCCTTCCTCACCGAGCAGGTTGTCCGCCGGAACCTCGACGTCCTCGAAAATGAGCGAACGCGTATCCGACGCTCTCCATCCCAGCTTGTCCTCTTTCTTCCCGGCGCGGAATCCCGCCATAGCCGTCAGCGAATCATCGTGCCCGATGCCGAGTCCGTTCACCTTGTCGAGATCACTCGCTTGCTTGGTGACGATGAATGCGCTGATCCCTTTGGTTCCCTTGCCCGGATCGGTAACCGCGGTGACGACAAAGATCTCGCCGACGCCGCCGTGGGTGATGAAGATCTTGCTGCCGTTCAGGACGTAGTGAGATCCTTTGCGCACCGCTGTCGAACGGGTGCTGGCAGCGTCGCTGCCGGCGCTCGGCTCGGTGAGTCCAAATCCGCCGAGCACTTTGCCAGTGGCGAGGAGCGGCACGTATTTCTTCTTCTGCGCGGTCGAGCCGAAGTTGACGATCGGGGATGTCCCCAGCGTCGTGTGCGCCGAAATCGTGATCGCGTGTGACGCATCCACCTTCGCCATCTCGTTGATCACGATCATGTAGCTGAGAATATCGAGGCCGGCTCCGCCCAGCTCCTCCGGCCATGGGATGCCCAGCAATCCGAGCTCTCCCATCTTCTTCACGTTTTCCCACGGGAATTCCGCTTTGGCATCCAGCTCCGCCGCCACCGGCGCCACTTCGCTGCGCGCAAACTCGCGGACCATGTTGCGGACCGCGAGGTGCTGCTCAGTGAAATAGAGTGAATCGTCCATGACGAAATCTACCGGGGAGCGGCGCCGGAGAAATTCTCGGGATACAGCGAAACCCGCACATAATTATCGGTACGCAGGTACTTGATCGCCGCCTGTTTCAAGTCCTCGGACGTGAGCGCCGAGATCAGCCTCTCCCCATTGGGGATTTCGGCAAGCGACCAGCCGTTCTGATCGAAGGTCGATATTTGCGCGAGCCAATAATTGTTTTGCTTGAGGGCAACTTCGCGGCTACGAAGCGCCGCTTCCTTCACCTTCGTCAGATAGTCGGCACTGGCGCCGAATCTCTTGACGCTGTCGATCTGTGCGAGCGCGGCTGCCGTTAGAGCCTCGAGTCTCTCCGGCGCTGAGCCGAACCCGATCGTAAAGCGATACGCGGGGTAAGGCTCACGTGACGCGGCCGGGCTGACGCTCACGCCGTAGGTACCACCCATGTTCTCGCGCAACGTCTCACGGAGCTTGATGTTCAGCAGCTCGGCGAGCGCGCTCAACTGATAGCGATTCTTCCTCGTGTACTCGAACGGCCCGGTGAACACGAGCGCAGTTCGCGCCTTGGGTTCGGCGCCCTTCTTTACTACACGCTGAACGACTCCAGTCGGCGGCCGAACTCCGGTATCTCGCCACGTCTCGCGTCTCCCTCTCGATGGAAGTGAGCCGAGCCACTTCGCCACCAGCGGCTTTAACGAGTCAGGCTTGAAGTTGCCGACGAACACGAAAGTGAAGCCGCTCGCATCGGAAAACCGGTCGCGATAGAAGTCGTAGGACTTGAACGGGTCGATGCGGTCCAGTGTCGCCGCGGAGACTGGCGCCTCTCGAGGTGAATGCTGCGCCATGGTTACCTGCAGCGTGTCACTGAATGCCGCCTCGGGACTCGCGCTGCGATTCGCCAGCACGCCCTTGAAGCGTCCAATGAAGGTGTTGACGAGGGCGGTATCAAGGCGTGGCTGTGTGAAGTACAGGTAGACGAGCTGCAGCATCGTGTCGACATCGCGCAGTGACGCGCTACCCGAGATTCCCTGGCTCAGATCGTCGATTGACGGATAAACACTCACCTGCTTGCCGGCGAGAAACTTCTGGAGGTCGATGACGCTGAACTTGCCGACGCCACTTGTCGTCGGGATCAGATCGGCCGCGCTGGCGGCGATGTACGAGGCATCAGGCAGTAGAGACGCTCCGCCAGCCGAGTACGAAGTGAAGGCGATCTGGTCGGCGTTGAAGTCGGTTGGCTTCGCCAGAACGCGCACACCGTTGGAGAGTTTCCACTCGGTGATACCAACTTCCTTGATCTGGCGTTCCGATACGACTGTGCCCGCTGTGGGATCCGTATCGACAAGACTCTGCGACGGGGCAGTCTCGGAATAAGCGGCGATGTCGGCGCCTTTTACGGCATCGAACGCCAATAGCAATTCGCCGGCTGACGGAGCGACAATACCCGGCTTGTCGGGCGATGTAGTAGCCAGCACCCGATTCTTGTCCGTCATCCATTCGCCGGCGAGCTTGTTGACCTCGGTCAGACTAATTCCCGGCAGCAAGCGCTTCACTTCCGCGAGATCGTAATCGATGCTGGTGCTCGGCTCCGACTGCAGAAATGCCGACACGTAGGCGCCGGCGTAAACGGTGGAGTTCGTCTTCTCTCGCTCAGCGTACGCCTGTTCGACACCCCGCTGCAAATCCTTTTTTGCGCGATCGAGCTCTGACTGGAGGAAGCCGTGGCGCTTCACACGCTCGCCTTCCGTGAGGAGCGCATTCAGTCCACGCATTATTCCGTTGTCGGCGACGACCGCGCTCAGGGTGAACGATTCAGCCGAGCGCACCAGATCTCCCTGCGCCGCGAACGCGTTGATGAACGGCGGGTTAGGATGCTGGACGATCTCAGAGAAGCGGTCGTTGAACATCGCGCCGAACAAATTCTCCACCAGGTGCTGGCGGTAACTGACTTCGGTAGTGTTGTAGCGCTTGGGCTGCTTGTAGAGCAGTCGAATGACCGATTGTGTTGCTTCCTTGTCGCCATTGATCGACACGAGCGTGCTGTCGTGCGGGGGAACCGGAAACAGCGGCCGCTGGCGAGCAGTTGTCGCCGCCGGAATCGCGCCGAGATAGCGCTTGATCAGCGACTCGATCGTGCTCTTGTTGAAATCGCCGACAGCGACGACTGCCATCAGGTCCGGCCGGTACCATGTGTCGTAGAAGCGCCGCAGGGTCGCCGGCTTGTATGTCTCGAGAACATTCTTGAGGCCAATCGGCAACCGCTCGCCGTAGCGCGAGCCAGTGAACAGTACTGGGAACCACTTGTTCTGCATGCGATTCTCGGCGCCCTGCCCCAACCGCCACTCCTCTATTACGACCGGACGCTCCTTCTCGATCTGCGAGGGCTCGAAGGCGACGTAGTGAGCCCAGTCAGCGAGAATCTGAAATCCCTTGTCGACAATGGCCGCTGTGTCGGTGGGAATCGTGATCATGTAGACTGTTTCATCAAAGCTGGTGAATGCGTTGATGTCGGGTCCGTAACGCATGCCGACGGACTCCAGATAGCTGGAGATCTGATTGCGAGCGAAATGCTTCGTCCCGCGAAAAGCCATGTGCTCGACCATGTGCGCGAGCCCACGTTGATCCTCGTCCTCGAGTACGGATCCGGCATTGACGACAAGCCTCAACTCGGCGCGCTTTTCGGGCTTGTGGTTCTCCCGGATGTAGTAGCGCATGCCGTTGCTGAGGGTGCCAACTGTAACCGCGGGATCGAACGGCAACGGCGACGCGGACACCGCCGGCTGCTGCGCGAGCGCCGGCGCCGCGGTCGTGAACACGAAGGCAATCGCGACAAACGTGCGGTAGAGAGTATTCGAGGATCTTCCTTTCATGCTTTCCTTCGCTGCAGCGAATGGCTGCACCAGCAGCGGGTCATGCTGCTTCGAAATCATTCGCTTGTGAAATGGCATCGAGAAACTTTTTTCCATAGCGCTCGAGTTTCATCGGTCCGACGCCCCGCACGTGACCAAATGCAGTCATCGATCGGGGACGCTTGACGGCGAGCTCGGCGAGAGTTCGATCAGAGAATACAATATAGGGAGGCACCTGTTCCTCCCGGGCGATGGAAGTGCGTAAGGCCTTGAGGGCGCCCAGTAGTCGCTGCTCCTGGTCGCCCAGCTGCAGGTCGTCATCGGGCGGAGGCGAATCGGCGCGCGGTCTCCGGATTCTTTTCTCCCGGGCAGGCTTGGGGAGGCCTGGCCTCTCGAGCGGTGCCGCGCTAATCCCCAGACAGTTATCGCAGCCGGCGCAGGCTCTCTTAGAGGCGGGGTCGCCGAAATAGTTCAGCACAAAACGGCGCCGACACTCCTTCGTGTAGGCATATCGCTGTACCGCCTGCAGCTTGGCGAGCTCTGCACTGCGCCGCAGGTCGATGCTCTTCCAATCGATTGGGAATTTTGAGAGTGGCGCGCTGCGATCCTTGAGATAAAGCCCGGCACCGAGGCGCTCCCAGGCGAGGAACTGACGACTCTGCAACGCGTCGAGCAGCGGCACGCACGCAGTTGATCCTCCGAGTCCCGGTGGAAGGCCGGTCAGATCGACGACGGCGCCCCGACGCAGATTTTGCCCGACGGCTCTCCACAGCGAACGCAGCAACCCCAATTCCGGGTTGGCGTCGCCGGTGAGCTCTCGTTTGATCCGCTCCGGCGTCGCCAGCAGGCGCACTCGCACCCTGTCGAGCTCACCATTGCTCGAAACCACCGCACCGCCGCGCGCCAAGATTTTCAGAGCGCCTTCGACTTCCCGCGCGTTCACGCGCGGCTTTACCGAACGGGCGAGGTCATCAGCCTCTTCGGCGACGAAGCCGTGCGCGTCTGAGGTCTTTACCAGCGCCTGATAGACTTGCTCGACAACCGAGCGCTCCGGATACGATCCCTTGATGAAGAACTCATGGGTGAACCGGTCGGGGAATGCATGCAGAAGAAAAACGTCGGAATGGAGACCGTCACGCCCTGCTCTGCCCGCTTCCTGGTAGTACGCCTCCAGAGTTCCGGGCATCGCATAGTGAACGACGAGTCGCACGTTCGGTTTGTCGATTCCCATCCCGAACGCATTCGTCGCGACGATGGCGCGAATGCGCTCGGTCATGAACGCCTCTTGTACATCGTGGCGTCGCGCATCGTCGAGGCCGGCGTGATAACCCGCGGCCGGGATTCGCGCGCGCTCCAGCACGTTGGTGAGCTGATCCACTGCACGCCGCGTCGAGGCGTAGACGACAGCGAGCCCATCGTACCGTCGAAGGATCTCGACGAGTCTGATTTCCTTCTCGGCGTCGTTCTTCGTGGAGATGACGTAGTAGTGAAGATTCGGGCGATCAAAGCCGGTGATGATCGTCTCCGGATTTTCCAAGCCTAGTTGACGTACGATGTCGCGCCGAACCTCTGGAGTCGCCGTCGCGGTGAGCCCGATGGTCGTCGGCGAGCCAAGCGCTTCCCGAACCTTGCGCACGCGCAAATAGCTGGGGCGAAAATCGTGACCCCACTGACTGATGCAGTGTGCCTCATCGACGGCCAGCAGCGAGACACCGGTCTTGCGCAAACGTTCAGCAGTTCGACCGAAGTCGAAGCGCTCGGGCGCGACATAGAGCAGCTTGATTTCGCCGCGATCTACGCGGGCGAGGCGATCAGAGACCTGCGAAGACGTCAGCGTGCTGTTGATGAACGCGGCAGGCAGCCCGCGAGCGGTGAGGGCGTCAACCTGATCCTTCATCAAAGAGATGAGCGGTGACATCACAACCGTTAGTCCCGGCAGAACGAGCGCCGGTACCTGGAAGCAAAGGGATTTGCCGCCTCCCGTCGGCAGTACGACAACGGTGTCGCGTCCGGCAAGAACCGCTGACACCGCCGCTTCCTGACCGGGCCGAAACTCGTCATAGCCGAACGCGCTCTTGAGGACTGCCCGCGCGTCCCTGATCGTTGGATTCGCCATCGACCTAAAGCTAGCGGGAAACGCGATCAGGGCGCCGCTGATTGCCGCGACTGTAATTAGATACCTGCGACGAGCTCAGCGTAGAGAGAGGGATCAGCGTTACCGCCGGTGATCACACAGCAGACCCGTTGTCCCTTGAAGCGATCAGGCTGAGCGAGGATTGCTCCGATGGAGAGCGCACCCGTCGGCTCAGCCTTGAGATTGGCCAGCGCGAAGAGCAAGCGTACGCCTTCCTTGATCTGGTCTTCTGTGACTTCAATGACGCCGGCGAGCCCCTCGCTCAAGATCTCCCAGTTCAGATCGCCGAGTCGGATAACGCGCGCGCCGTCGGCAATGGTGTTTGACTCGCGTTGCTGCTCAACGAGCCGACCGGCACGGAACGACTCAGCCGCGTCATTTGCCAGCAGCGGCTCGGCGGCGAGCACCTCTGTTCGCTTGCCGCTTTGCATCACCGCTTTCACCAATCCTGAGGTCAGGCCGCCGCCACCGATGGGAGCGACGATGAAATCGAGATCGAGCCCGAGCGCGAACAATTCTTTGCCCAGTCCCGCGTTGCCCTCGATCACGAAACGATCGTCGTACGGACTCGCGACGTAAGCATCCGGAAAGCTCTTCGACAGCTCGCGGACGCGCTCGAGGCGCCCTTTCTTCTCAGTGTCGACGAGATCGACTTCGCCACCGTATTCCTTGACGGCGTTGACTTTGACCTTTGGCGCGCCCGACGGCATCACCACGGTGCAGCGTTTCCCGAATTGTGCACACGCGTACGCGATTGCCTGGCCGAAGTTACCGGACGACGCCGTTATGATGTGCGATTGCTTGACGTTCAACGCGACGTTATACGCAGCGCGAAACTTGAAGCTGCCTGTGTACTGTAGCGTTTCGCTGGCAAGAACGAGATCGACGCCGAGTCGGCGCGATAACCGCGGGGCATCGATGATAGTAGTTGGCCGCGGCGGGGTTGGCCGCGGTCGCGAGCCGGGCGCCGCTGTCAACGTAAACCGCGCGGTTTCCGGGGCTTGAAGAACCGAATGATCAACGCCGCGAACAGAAAAAAGATTCCTGCCCAACGGATGGCGGCGTCATCGGTGCGAATTCCCCACGCCAGCAGAATCGCGGCGATCAACATCAAAGCGAGCTTGGCAATCGTGAACGGAGTCATTGGCTGTCCTTCTTGCGACCGGTGAATCTCTTCACGCCCTCGCGAAACTCTGAAGTCGAGCGAGCGTCGGCGTTGGCGACGATACCGGCAGTGATGCCGTCGAGAAAGCCTAGCGTGTCGAGCTTGTAGAAGAGGATCTTTGTCGCAGCCATCGCTGCGGGTGGCGTCTGGGCCAGCTGCTTGAGAATTCCTTCTGACACGGTCTCGAACTCCAGTGCAGGAAAAACCCGCGACACGAGACCGAGCTGTCGCGCTTCCTCAGCGCCGACAACCCGGCCGGTCGCCACGAGATCGAATGCCTGTTTTTCGCCGACACAGCGGCGGAGCATCGTCATGACCATCGCCGGGACGAATCCGATGGAAACTTCCGGAAACGCGAACCGCGCATCTTCGTGCGCGAGAACTATATCGCACGCCGTAGCCAACCCGGCACCACCGGCGAAGGCGCGACCCCGCACCAGGGCGACGACGGGCTTATCCATCCGCCGCATAGTGTGGAAGACGTGGCCGAGCGCCTGTGCATCTTCGAGATGCGCCTGGCGGGGTGCGTCGAGCATTTCGTCGAGCGCGGCGAGGTCGGCACCGGCGCAGAAATCAGCGCCTTCTCCTTCGATCGCGATCACTCTCGCGTCCGAATCGTTCAGCGAGAACAAGGCTTCTGCCAGCTCGTCCGCGGTTGCCCGATCGAGCGCGTTCTTTTTTTCGGGGCGTGCCAGGGTGATGCGGCCAATTCCGTTTTCAATCCCAACGCGAATGTTCTTCACTTTGCTCCCGGCAAACCCAGCTCTTTCGCCTTTCCATCCGGCACGTCGAGGACCATCCGCAACAAAGCAGTCGAATAGACCTTACCCTGCGCATCGGTTTTCAGCGACAAGGTTCCCCCACCATCGAGAGCGCCGTGCAGGAGGAAGTTGAGCGCTTTTAGATTGGGCAGCTCGAATCTTTCGACGGGACCGTCGATCATTCCGCGAAAGTGGTCAGCGACCCGATCCGTCGTGACGGCTTGTGCGAGCAAATCGTACCAGCGCGGCTCGATTGCGATGAGACCGACGTTGGCGGTATCGCCTTTGTCACCCGATCGTGCGTGCGCGATATCGACGAGGCGTACTTTCACTGGATGATCTGTACCGATGTTTTTACGACAGACTTGTCGATCAGCGCCGGCCAGTAAGCAACGATCTCCTCGACCTTGGGCCTGCCTCCGGCGAAGCCCGTGACGCTGGGCGGGCCGTTGAGCACGAGTGGCGCGATCTCGCGAGAGAATCGCTCCACCGCCGCCTTCTCGCCGCGGACACCGACGCGCAGCTGCACCTCTGGCGCCTCGTGCCCATCGCCGGCAAGCCGTCCATGCGTCGCGTTAGCGCCGACGAATTCTGTGAGGATGCGATCGAAACGCAGTCCAAGCCTATCGAGTCGCTCGCGCAACACTCGATCGGCAAGACTCGCCTTGTCCAGTGCATCGGGCCACGCGTAGACCAGAGTTCCCACTGCCTTGAATCCAGCGCGGTACGCGATCGACACTTTGAGTTTGTCCGTTGGCGCTCTGCCCTTGATCCCGGAGACACGGACGCGATCGGCGCCGTCGTCAGCGAGCTGAATCGTGGTAAAATCGGCGATGACGTCGGGCGTGATGTATGAGTGGGGATCTCCCATCTCGTAAACGAGCTGCTCGGTCACAGTGCGCACTGAAACTCGACCGCCGGTGTTGGCGTGCTTCGTAACGACAAAGCTTCCGTCCGCGGACGCCTCAACCAACGGATAGCCAACGTCGGCGAGATCGGGAATCGAGCGCCAGTCGTAGAGGCAGTTTCCGCCGGAACATTGTGCCCCGCACTCGATGATGTGACCGGCGACGATTCCCGCCGCGAGGCGGTCCCAATCGCTGGACCCCCATCCAAATTCGTGGCGGATGGGTGCCATCGTCAGCGCGGTATCTGTTGAACGACCGGTGATCACCACGTTCGCGCCCTTCGACAGCGCTTCGACGATCGGCTCGGAGCCAATGTAGGCATTCGCCGATAGGACACGGTCGCGGACTGTGCTCAATGCCTCACCGGTATCCATGTTGGCGAGTGGATGCCCCGCTGCCATCAGCTCGTCCAAACGTCCGAGCAGGTCGTCACCGGTAACGACACCAATGCGGACTTTGCCCTTCGCGCCAGCCTTGCCGGCGACCGACAACACCGCTGCCGCGCACGCCGGGGGATTCACTCCTCCCGCATTCGCCACGACCTTGACGCCACGATCTGTGACGGCCGGCATCACGCTTTCCATCGCCCCCACAAAATCGCGCGCGTACCCAAGCGATGGGTCACGCTCCTTCTGCTTCTGCAGAATCGACATCGTGACTTCCGCCAGGTAATCGAGCATCAGGTAGTCGAGCTGACCTCCTTCCACCTGACGGCGCGGCGCATCAATGTCGTCACCCCAGAATCCCTGTCCGGCTCCGACCCGCACAAGCTTTTTCAACCGCTCTCCTCGCCAAGGTGCGCGGGAAGCACGAACGGACCGAGGTGAGGGCCAGGATTGTGGAGCGCCGCACGCAGTGCGAGACTCAGCATCTCGCGCGTGTTCTCCGGATAGACGATCGCGTCGACGAATCCGCGGGCGGCGGCGTAGCGTGCGTCGAGCTGATGCTCGTAGTCGGCACGCATCTCCTCGACCGCTGTCGCCAGCTGTGCGTCGAGCTTGCCACCCTTCTTCTTTGCCGTCTCCAGCGCCGGACCGTGTACGGCCTGTATCGCCGATTCACCTTCCATCACCGCCATCCGGCCGGTCGGCCAACTCAGAATGAAGTCGGGATCGAATCCCTGCCCCGCCATTGCGTAATAGCCGGCGCCAGACGCGTGATTGATCGTGAGCACAATCTTCGGCACGTGCGCGGTTGCCATCGCCTCCACGAATCGCGCACCCGCCCGGATGATTCCCTCCTGTTCCGCTTCAGTTCCCACCATGAATCCGGAGACATCCTGCACAAACAGCAATGGAATTCCCAGACGATCGCAGCGATCGATGAAATAGGCGACTTTCTCCGCGCTCTCCGTGTAGATAATTCCACCAAAGCGGGGTTTGTCGCCTTCGCGCCCCTTGATCAGACCACGCTGATTCGCGATGACGCCGACGGTGATGCCGTCGATGCGCGCATCACCGCAGATCATTTCCTTGGCAATGTTCTGCTGGAACTCGTCGATCTGCGCGTTGTCGAGGATCGCGCCGAGCACTTCATGCATGTCGTAGGACATGCGATGATCAGCAGGAAGAAGATCGTAGAGCTTTTCTGCCGTCACCTCCGGGCCAGTGGGTTTTTGTGTCGAGCGGCTTTTTCCCGCTTCCCTCTTCCCGCTTCCCTCTTCCCTCTGGGGAAGCCTCTCGATCAAATCGCGGATCCTGGCGATGCACTGTTCCTCGTTGTCGACGGCGTAGTGCGCGACACCGCTGATCTCGGTATGTGTCGCAGCGCCGCCGAGCGTCTCTGAATCAACGACCTGGCCGGTCGCGCCTTTTACCAGATTTGGTCCGCCGAGCCCCATGAACGAAGTGCCCTTCACCATCAGGATCACGTCCGACAGCGCGGGCAAATACGCACCGCCGGCGATGCACTGCCCCATCACGGCGGCAATCTGCGGAATGCGCAGATATCGTCGCATGATGGAGTTGTAATAGAAGATGCGCGCAGCGCCGTACTGGCCGGGGAATACGCCTTCCTGATACGGAAGGTTCACTCCCGCGGAATCGACGAGGTAGACGATCGGGATGCGACAGCGCATTGCGATCTCCTGGGCGCGCAGAATCTTCTTGATCGTTTCCGGCCACCACGATCCAGCCTTGACGGTAGCATCGTTGGCGACAACGACGATCTCACGACCGTGCAGCCTGATGACGGCTGTTACGACGCCGGCAGCAGGCGCCTGGCCGTCGTATTGGTCGTACGCGACGAGGAGTCCGATCTCCAGCATGCTGGAGTTCGGATCGCGCAGCAGTTCGACGCGCTCACGCGCCGACAGCTTCCCCTGTTGATGTAGTTTCTCGAGCCGTTTGGCTCCGCCTGCCTCGCGGAGCTTGCTTTCCAGCGCTTTTGCTTCGTCGCTCAGCTCGCGCAGGCGATTTGTCACTAGGCTTCCTGCTTTTCTCGCGTCGCGAACCAATCCTTGATGTATGCGACGAGATCCGACGTCGGAGTACCGGGACCAAAGAGCTTGCCGACTCCTCGCTTCTCCAGTGCTTCCACGTCTTCCTTGGGTATGATCCCGCCGCCGGTGATTAGGATGTCGTCGCGACCCTGCTCCGTGAGCAGATCCTGAACGCGAGGGATCAACGTCATGTGCGCGCCACTCAGGATCGAAAGTCCTACGACATCGACGTCTTCCTGCACTGCGGCGGTCGCAATCATCTCCGGCGTCTGGTGCAGACCGGTGTAGATGACCTCCATCCCCGCGTCGCGCAGCGCGGCAGCCACGACCTTCGCGCCGCGGTCATGTCCGTCCAAACCGGGCTTGGCAACAAGAACTCGAATTGGTCTCATAGTGTGCTGAAAAGTTAGCGGCTGAAATGCGCGAGCGGCACGGGTTACTCCTTGCGCGCGACCAGCATCATCTCCGACGAATTTCGCCGAAGCGGCTTTTCCGTGAACCCGTCGTACGCCTGCTCGACCACCAAACCGTTCTCGGCGAAGAGCTCTGCCAGGCGCGTCGCAGTGTAAAGGCGAATCGTGTGCTCGCGGGTGCCACGCCGATTGCCGCGCGTCCACGTAGATCGAACGGTTAGCAGTCCGGAGAGCGGATCGAACTCGCGCTCCTGGGCGAACAGCGTCTTCTCGGACGTCCACCAGTCTCGCGCCAGGAAACGCGCCATCACACCGTCGCGACTACCACCGTGCCAGATCAGAAGTCCGCCGTGCTTGAGGACCCGGGCGAATTCCCGCACCACCCGAGCGTCCTCAGCTGGATGAGCGAAGAAGCCAAACGAAGTGAACAGGTTGAGAACTGCGTCGAATCGATTTGTCCACCTGCGTGGCAGCTTGCGCATGTCGCCCTGAGTGTAGCGGAGATTGGCACCCGTTCCGCGCTTCCGCGCGACACTGAGCAGGTTACGCGAGAAATCCAGGCCGTCGACATCAAACCCTGCTTCGGCAAGCAGATGCGCATGGCGACCTTGTCCTGACGGCACGTCGAGAATATGTGCGCCAACCGGCAACGCGAGCACATCCAGCAGGCGCGCTACTTCGCGCCTATCGCCTTCGGGTGTAAAGAGCGGCTTGTACTCGAGGAGATAGTGGGCGTCGAACGCTGATTCCCACCACTCGCGACGCTTTCTCAGAAGAACACAGGCTCGCGGTACGCGCCGAACACTTTCTCCATCGCGGCGCGGATTTCGTAGAGCGTGCAATAGCAGCGGGCGCAATCGAGAATGAAAGGCATCAGGTTCTCGGATGTCCCCGCCGCCTTGCTCAGCGCAGCGAGCTTGTCCTGCACCAGCTTGTCATCGCGTTTGGCGCGCATCCGTGCCATCGCTTTCTTCTGCTCGCGCTCTGTCTCTTCAGCGATCTTGAGCGTGTCGATCGCCAGCCCCGGCTCGTCGGTGACGAAATCGTTGACGCCGACGATTATGCGGCGGTGCTGCTCGATCTCCCACTGCTGACGCGCCGCGGACTCGTTGATTCGGCGCTGCAGCCAACCTGTCTCCAGCCCGCGGACGACGCCGCCGATCTCCTCGATCTGCTGGAACATCTGCTCTGCTTCCCGCTCGAGCTCGGTCGTCAGCGTCTCGACGTAATAAGAGCCGCCCAGCGGATCTATCACGTTGGGAACGCCGGTCTCAAAGGCGAGAATCTGCTGCGTACGCAGCGCCAACCGCACTGCTTCTTCCGTCGGCAGCGCCAACGTCTCGTCCATCGAGTTGGTGTGCAGAGATTGAGTACCACCGAGCGCCGCCGCCATTGCCTGATAGGCGACACGCACCACGTTGTTCATCGGCTGCTGCGCGGTCAGCGTCACGCCCGCCGTCTGCGAGTGGAAGCGCATCATCAGGGACCGCGGGTCCTTCGCCCCATACCGGTCCCTCATGTGACGCGCCCAGATCCGGCGCGCGGCGCGCAGCTTGGCGATCTCCTCGAAGAAATCGTTGTGAATGTCCCAGAAGAAAGACAAACGGGGCGCGAACGTATCGACGTTCAGGCCCCGTGCAATTCCGCGTTCTACGTAAGTGAACCCATCAGCAAGCGTAAACGCGAGCTCCTGCGCTGCAGTAGCGCCCGCTTCGCGAATATGGTAGCCGCTGATCGAAATCGTATTCCACTGCGGCACGTGCTCGGCGGACCACTCGAAACAATCGATGATAAGCCGCAGGGCCGGCTCAATTGGATAAACCCACGCGTGCTGCGCCATGTACTCCTTCAGAATGTCGTTCTGAATCGTCCCGCGCAGCTTTGTTGAATCGACTCCCTGCTTTTCCGCCGCCGCGATGTAGAAGCAATAGAGAATGACCGCCGGCCCGTTGATCGTCATCGACGTCGAGACCTTATCGAGCGGAATTCCGTCGAAGAGGACTTCCATGTCGGCGAGACTCGATATGGCGACGCCACATTTCCCGACTTCGCCCTCTGACCGGGGATGGTCGGAGTCGTATCCCATCAACGTCGGGAAGTCGAAGGCGACAGATAAGCCGGTCTGGCCGTGATCGAGCAGGAACTTGTAACGCTCGTTGGTATCGCGCGCCGAGCCGAAGCCCGCAAACTGCCGCATCGTCCACAGTCTGCCGCGGTAGCCGGTGGGATGAACGCCGCGCGTGTACGGGTAGATCCCCGGCATGCCCAGCGCTTCAGCGTCCGTTTCAGCGGTATCGAGCGGCGTGTAGATCGGCTGGACCTCTTTCTCGGAATTCGTGAAGGCAAGGTCTCGCAGCTCGCCGGCATCGTACTTTCGCCGCCACTCGGCGACTTCCTTGCGCAACAGGCGCAACTCGGCGCTCTGCTCTTCGATTGTCGAGATCAGTTCGCTTTCCGGCGCTTTCTTGGGTGCAGGGCTTTTTACTTTCGTCATTCAGTTCTCTTCTCCACGTACGAGCTCACCGCTTTGCTTCAACAGCTGGTCGGCGACTGAAAAAGGTGTGGCGCTTCCTTCCTCGACCGACGGGAGCTGCTGCTCCAGCCAGCTCATCGTGCCGGTATCCTTCCACAACCGGCCGCGGACCTTCTGCTCGACGACATCCATCACGCGCTCCCGCATTCTTTCGCGCCTGCGCGCGCGCAGTTTTCCGCTCTGTTCAAGATAAGCAAAGTGCCGATCCAGCGCGGCAACCAGGTCGTCAATGCCTTCCTCTTTCGTGGCGACGGCCCGCAGAACGGGGGGCGTCCACTCAGTCGCAGTCCGATCGGCGGCGGCTTCACGCGCCGCCCGCGCCGGGTTCATTCGCTTGAGATCGACGCCGTGGTGCGCGGGAACCTTGTCGAACGAAACGCCCTTGCGCAGACCAAGCATCAACTCGACGTCGTTGCGCAGACGGTCAGCACCAGGACGATCGGATTTATTGATGACGAAGATGTCGGCAGCTTCCATGATGCCGGCTTTGAGCGTCTGGATCGCATCCCCTGATTCAGGCACCAGTATCAGGACGGTGGAATCGGTGGTGCGTGCGACATCCAGCTCGGATTGCCCGACCCCCACCGTCTCGACCAAAATGCGATCGAACCCGAAAGCGTCGAACACATCGGCAACTTCTCGCGTTGCTGCGGCAAGGCCGCCCAACGATCCGCGTGTCGCCATCGAGCGGATGAAAACGCCGCCGTCGAGGGCGACACTCTCCATCCTCACCCTGTCGCCGAGGAGAGCCCCACCCGTGAACGGCGAAGTCGGATCGACCGCAATCACTCCAACCCTGAAGCCTGCTTCGCGGTACTTCTTCACGAGCAGCGACGTGATACTGCTCTTGCCCGCACCGGGCGGACCGGTGAGGCCGATCCGGCGGGCATGGCCGACCCGAGGATGCAGCGCGCCCAGCATCTCCTCGAAATCCTCACGATGATTCTCGACGACGCTGACGACGCGCGCCAATGCTGCCGTTTTTCCGGCGTTGAAGTCTCCGAGCAGTCGCTCAGACGATCCGCGCAAGAATGCTCTCCTGTTTGCGCCACATCTTCGATTTCATGCGAGCCACACCAGACGGATGATCGTAGCCGAGCACGTGCAGGGTTCCGTGAACGACGAGCCGCAACAGCTCCTCGGTGACCGGCAGTCCCTGAGTACGCGCGTTCGTTCGCGCGACGTCAGGACAAATGTAAATATCGCCAATCACGGCTCCCCGTTTTCCGCCGCTTGCAAACCCGAACGAGATGACATCGGTGGCGCCCGGATGTTTCAGGTATTCCTGGTGCAGACGCGCGATTGCAGCTCGCCCCACGAACGCGACCGAGATCATTGCTTCCCGCACACCCTCGGCCCTGAGCGCGGCGATTACTGTTGATTTGACGCGCTCCTGGGAGACGCCGAGCTTTCGCACGCTCGACGAGACCGCCACGCGCGGCCGGCGGTCAGAATCGACGACTGAGAGACGTTTCTCCGTCAGGCCCCTGAGTCTTCCGCGTACGCCTTGATGATTTCGCGCACCAGCCGGTGGCGCACGACATCGGCGTCATTCAGGTAGTGGAAGCCAATGCCGTCGATGCCCGGTAGTATCCTCTCGATCTGAACCAGACCGGACTCCTCTCGTTTCGGCAAATCGATCTGGGTTTTGTCGCCTGTGATCACGGCCTTCGAATTAACACCAAGTCGCGTGAGGAACATCTTCATTTGCGCAGTCGTCGCGTTCTGAGCTTCGTCCAGAATCACGAACGCGTCCGCGAGCGTGCGTCCGCGCATGTACGCGAGCGGCGCGATCTCGATCGTGCGTGTTTCGAGCGATTTCTGCACTCGCTCATGCGGCATCATGTCTTCCAGCGCGTCGTAGAGCGGACGAAGGTACGGATCGACCTTCGCCTGCATGTCTCCGGGGAGGAATCCAAGACTCTCCCCCGCCTCCACCGCCGGCCGAGCGAGCACGATGCGTCGCACGCGTTTGCGCGCCAGCGCGTCGACCGCCGCCGCCACAGCGAGATAGGTCTTACCCGTTCCCGCAGGGCCGATTCCGACGACGATGTCGTTATCGGCCATCAGCTTCATGTACTCGGCCTGCCCACTCGTCTTGGGTTGGATGATTTTGCGGACGCCAGGAAGTACGATCCGCGTCTCGCTATCGGTCCCGTTACCGTTGCCCTCACGCGGACCTTCCATGCTCATGCGCAGCACGTCGTCGGCAGTGAGCGGCATTTGTTGCTTGGCGGTGTCGATCATGCGCTGCGCGATCGGAATCGCGCGGGCAACTGCTTCTGGATTTCCGCTAACCGCTAGCGTCTCGCCCCGCAGGGCGATCTTGGTGCCTGTCTGTCTGGCCAGCTCGACGAGGTTCTCGTCGTTTACGCCGGCGAGAGTCAGCATGTCTGCTCCCTCGGTGGACAGGCGCTGAATGGTTGTCTCTTCGCTCACGTCAACTCGTTGTTTTCTGAAGATGGAGTTCCCTTAGGTCCTCAGGTGGAACGGTCGTTGGCGCGTCCTCGAACAACGCCCTCGCCGCTGTCGTCTTGGGAAATGCAATTACGTCGCGCAACGAAGACGCTCCGGCGAGCATCATCGCAATGCGATCGAAGCCGAGCGCTATTCCGCCGTGCGGCGGCGCTCCCGCCTTCAGCGCGTCCAGCAGAAAGCCAAAGCGCATTTGCGCCTGCTCCGCATTGATGCCCAGCAAGCCGAGCATTCTTCGCTGCAGTGCCGGGTCGTTGATTCGGATGCTGCCGCCCCCGAGCTCGGTTCCGTTGAACACGACGTCGTAGGCCAGCGCGCGTACTTTCTCCGGGGCTGAATCGAGCAGCCGCAGGTCTTCCGGATTCGGAGCGGTGAACGGGTGATGAACCGAGCTCAACGCGCCGTTCTCTTCCCGTATGAACAATGGAAAATCAGTCACCCACAGGAATGATCTCTTCTCTTCGGACACCAGTGACAGCCTTTGCGCAACATCCTGCCGGACGCGGTCGAGAGCGGGGCTGGTAACCTTCTCGGAACCAGCCACCAGGAGCGCCAGGTCACCGTCACTAATCCCGAGGCGCGCGGCGGCCCCTTCGTTCAGAAACTTCGCGGCGGGACCTTCGAGTCCGCTCGCACCCCGCTTGAGCCGGACGAGACCACCAGCTCCCGCTGATTTTGCTACGGCTTCAAGCTCGTCGACCTGCTTACGGGAGAGCGTGGCTCCGCCGGGCACTCTGATACCGCGCACCCGGCCGCCTGCAGAGAGCACCGCTCGGGTGATACTGAACTCCGAGTCGCGGAACGCATCGCTGGCATCGAAGATCTCCAGCTCGTAACGCATGTCGGGCCGATCGGATCCGAATCGCTCCATTGCGTCGGCGTAGGTCAAACGCGGAAACGTTTTCGGGACCTCGTAGCCCGCTTCCGCCCACAAGACGCTGAGCATTCCTTCTGTGAGCCTGATGATGTCTTCGCGCTCGATGAAGGAAGCTTCGATGTCAATCTGAGTGAACTCAGGCTGACGATCCGCCCGCAGATCTTCGTCGCGGAAGCAGCGCGCGATCTGAAAGTAGCGATCGAAGCCGGCGACCATCAGCAGCTGCTTGTACAGCTGCGGCGATTGTGGCAGCGCGTAAAACTCCCCGGTGTGGATCCGGCTCGGCACGATGTAGTCGCGCGCGCCTTCCGGAGTCGGCTTGGTCAGGATCGGTGTTTCGATCTCGAGGAAACCGCGCTCGTCGAGGTAGCGACGCGTCGCCTGCTGCAGGCGATGCCTCATGATCAGATTCCGCTGCAGCTCCACTCGACGTAAGTCGAGATTTCGATGCTTCAGTCGCAGCTCTTCGGCGGGAAGCTTTTCTCCCTTGCCGCGCGCGACTGGAATCGCAGGCGTCTCGGCGGGGCCGACGATGGTGAAGTTTTGGGCGCGAACTTCAACCTCCCCAGTCTCCATCTCCGCGTTCCGCATTTCGGTGGGACGCGCGGCGACTTCGCCCTCGACCAGAATCACAGTCTCCAGGCCGAGTTTGCCGGCGCGTTCGATAATGTCGGGCGGTGTCCAGCGTGGATCGAAGGTGACCTGGACGAGGCCGGCTCGATCCCGCAGATCGAGGAAGACGATTCCGCCGAGATTGCGCGTGCGGTGGACCCAGCCGCCCAACTTCACTTTCGCGCCGACGTGAGACGCTCTGAGCTCGCCACTCAGATGCGTGCGCTTTGCCGTAGCAAAGCTGGATGAGGAAGCCGTTTGTGTCAGCGCTGGAACCGTGGGTCGAATAAGCGGTTGGGAGCGGTTAAATTTAGTAACTGCAAAGACTTGGTGAAAGGAGCTACGCGCTTCGCCGTTCGGACTTTGCGCTCCGTCGACTGGATAGTTTTCCCCGCGCACGACCCATGACACAAAACCTGCTCAACATGCTGCCTTCTGATGCGGAAGCAATGCTTCGCGCGTTTGCCGTTGAGCACGGTGAGAAGCCATTTCGAGGCTCACAGATCGTCCGACACCTGTGGCAAAGCCCGGTCGATTCCTTCGCCGACATGACGGATTTGCCGCTCGGGTTTCGGAGCCTGCTGACCGAGCACTTCACGATGCCGCGTCTGACATTGGCAACGCGACAAACGTCGGCCGATGGCACCGAGAAGTTTCTGTTTCGGCTGGACGACGGCGAATTCATCGAGACCGTCGCAATCCCCGAGGGGTCGCGTTTAACACTCTGCATCTCGTCGCAGGCGGGATGTGCCCTGCAGTGTGCATTCTGCGCGACAGGTGCGATGGGATTCAGCCGCAATCTGCAGATGTTCGAGATTGCCGGGCAGGTGCGCGAGATGAAGCTGCTCTCGCCGCCCAAGCAAGTCACCAACGTGGTGTTCATGGGAATGGGCGAGCCACTCATGAACTGGAAAGCCGTCGACCCGACGCTGACGGTTCTCAACTCGCCCGCTGGCCTGGGGATCGGGGCTCGACATATCACTGTTTCGACTGTGGGTGTGCTTCCCGGGATCGTGGCGCTTGGCGAACGCCCCGAGCAATTCCGGCTTGCGATCTCGATTCATGCTCCCAGCGACGAGCTGCGGCAGACGCTGATGCCGATCAACACCAAGTACCCACTCGCCAGCGTCATCGATGCGGCGAAAGTCTTTGTGCGTCGCGTGACGTTCGAGTACGTCATGCTCGGCGAAGTCAACGATGGTGACGAGCAGGCATTGCAGCTCGCAGAGCTGGCCCGCGAATGCGGAGCGTTCGTCAACCTGATTCCGCTACATCCTGGCGGCGCGGGAAACTTTACGCCGACAATCCCTCATCGCATTCAGGCTTTTGCGCGCAAGCTCAGGGATCGCGGCGTCGAGGTCGCGATCCGCAAGAGTCGCGGGATGGACATCGCCGCAGCGTGCGGACAGTTACGGGTGGAAAGGCAGCGAAGGCGGCCGCCAGTCAGCGCCGATCAGGACGGTAACGTCCAGGTAGCGTGAGCTATCCGGTCGCGAGACGACCGGGGCATTCATCGCTCGCCCGACGAGCCTCGCCCATTCAGGATGCGAAGACCTGTCATAGACAACCGTCTTCGATCGCTGCTCGCTTTCGTTGCCCGATCCGACGACGTCGAATCCACGGTCGCGCAGAAAATCGGTAGCCTTTCGCGCCAACCCTCGGGTTCTCGTTGCGTTCAGCACTTCGACCTTGATACGCACGCCTTCCGGCGCTCGAGCGTCGTCGGGTACTGAAGACTCGCCTGGATTGGAGAACGCGCGTACCGCAAACCACACCGTGGTGCCGACGACAGCAAGAATCAGCAATGCGACAATGATGCGGCCGTAGCGTCGACGTCGCGGTCGCGGCGGCTCGATCACCGCAGGCTATTCCACAGCTCGACGGTCTCGGGGAAGATGTGATTGCCCTCACGAACCGACCATTCGAGGCGAAAGCGCACCACCTGACGAAATACGCCGTCGAAGTTGTGCGGGACCTGGCTGGCGAGGAATCCACGATCCTCGGCGAGAAACTTTCTGCCGGGTTCGAGGTAATCCGCCATGTAAAGCGCGCGTCCGATTCTATCCCACCGCGCATGGCCGACGGTGTGATAGCGGATTGCCTCCAGCAAGCTCTTTCTCCGCTCACCTTCTGCCTCGAGCTTGATCGCCACGGCTGGCCCGTGCAACAAGCCATCGGGAGAAGTGCGATCGCCGGTAATCTCCCGCAGCTCCGGGAGCGGAGCATCGCGCAAAGCATCATGCCAGGTCCCGGCATCGATCCACGCATTCGCTTCGTCAGCGGGTACGCGCATCGCCGCACCCCACGCGCGCAGCAATGAAGTCACACGCTGGATGTGCGCGAGACGTCGCTCGCTCACTTGCGCCCAGGTGGGCAGCCCCGAAGTCTGGAGTTCAATCATCAGAAGATGATGTTATCGATCAGTCTGGTTTCGCCAACCCGGACAGCACCTACCGCCGCATCCCCGTGACGAACCGTGTTCACGCGCTGGAACGTGTCGGCGTTGACGACAGCGAGATAGCGCGGCGTTAGGCCTACCACGCGCTCCAGCATCCGCCAGCCAATTGCTTCGAGCGCGCTTGCACGACGCTCACCGCGCTGAAAGGCATCCCGCGCCGCGAACAATGCCTGCGAGAGCTTGAGCCCAAGCTCGCGATCCTTCGCCGACAGGTAGCGGTTCCGGCTCGACATCGCCATCCCATCGGGATCTCTGACAATGGGAGCAACGAGGATCCCCACCGGAAAGTTGAGGTCGCGCACCATTGCCTTGACTGCAGCAACCTGCTGCAAATCCTTCTGCCCAAAAACAGCGACGTCCGGCATCACGATGT
>DASUZC010000028.1:0-7973 GCA_036377095.1 Gemmatimonadaceae bacterium | reverse complement strand
CCTTCTTCCACATTCGCGCCCGACCGGGCTTCCGGTCGGGTTGCGCGTGTTTTGTCACACGCGCTCCCCGTTTTCGCAGTCGTCACGCTGTTTGCGGGTTGTAGCCCCTCTGTTACGACTACCACGACGACAACCTCTCCCGCGTCCAGTGATTTTCTCGCCGCCAATCTCGACACCACCGTCAGTCCCGCTGTGGACTTCTTCCAGTACGCCAACGGCGGCTGGCTGAAGCGGCATCCAATCCCGGCGTCCGAGGCGGCGTGGGGAATCGGCAACGAGGTGCGCGAGCAGCTGTACGTGAATCTGCGCAACATCAACGAAGAATCAGCCCGGGCGAGCACTGCGCAGGGCAGTGACGCGCAGAAGATCGGCGACTTCTGGGCAACGGCGATGGACACCGTGAAAATCGAGCAGCAAGGGGTTCATCCGCTCGACGCCGAGCTCGCACGCATCGATCGCGTCAAAAACACGAGCGATGTGATGGACGTCACATTCGCGCAGGGTCCGCTGCAGGTCGGGCCGTTCTTCGGCTTCTACGTTTATCAGGACGAGAAGCGTAGCGACGTGCAGGCCGCGCACCTATCCCAGGGCGGCCTCGGAATGCCGGAGCGCGACTTCTACTTCAATCCCGACACCGGCGTGGCGCGGATCCGTCAGGAGTATGTGGCCCACATCGCGCGCACGCTGCAACTGCTCGGACGCGATCAGGCATCTGCCGCCAAGTCGGCGCAGGATGTCATGACCTTCGAGACTGCGTTGGCCAAGGCGTCGCGCAAGCTCGAGGATCTGCGCGATCCGGTCGCCAACTACAACAAGATGACGCCGGCGACGCTGACCACGAAGTACACGCCGAACATCGACTGGTCTGCGAGGCTCACGACATGGGGACTGCATCCCGATTCGGTGATCGTGGGTCAGCCCGAATTCTTTACGGCGATGCACGGACTGATTCAGTCGACGCCGATCGCGGTGCTGCAGGATTATCTGCGCTATCAACTGGTGACGACGTACTCGCCGTACATGAGCAGCCAGTTCTACAACGAGTACTTCAGTTTTTACGGTAAGACGCTCAACGGCCAGCGGGAGCCGCGCGCGCGCTGGAAGCGCGTACTCGACGTTCAGGGCAACGCCATGGGCATGGTACTCGGCAGGCTGTTCGTGAAGGAGTACTTCTCGCCGACCGAGAAGCAGCGCTACACCGACATGGTCGAGGCGATTCGCACCTCGTACCGCGAGCGCATCAATCGCCTGACGTGGATGAGTGATTCGACCAAAGCGCGCGCGCTGCAGAAACTGGCGACGGTCTATCCGAAAGTCGGTTATCCCGACAAGTGGAAGGACTACTCCGCGCTCGTCGTCGGCCGCAACTCGTACGTCGAGAACATGATGAACGCCAATCGATGGGCGTTCAACGACAACATCTCCAAGTTCGGCAAGCCTGTCGATCGCACCGAGTGGGGCATGACGCCCCAGACCTACAATGCGTACTACAACCCGTCCAACAACGAGATCGTATTGCCGGCAGCGATTTTCACTATTCCCGGCGTCCCGGATTCAGCTGTCGATGATGCAGTCGCCTACGGCTACGTCGCCGCGAGCACCATCGGACACGAGATCACGCACGGCTTCGACGACGAAGGCCGCAAGTTCGACGCGAAAGGCAATCTGACTGATTGGTGGACCGCCGCCGATGCGGCGAACTTCGAGAAGCGCGCCGAGTTGATTGCCAAGCAGTTCGACGCCTACGAGCCGATGCCGGGGCTTCACGTGAACGGCAAGGCTGGTACTGGCGAGAATATCGCCGATCTGGGTGGCGTGCTGCTCGGTCTCGATGCGTTCAAGAAGACAAAGCAGTATCAGGAAGGCAAGAAGATCGGCGGACTCACTCCACTGCAGCGCTACTTCCTCGGCTACGCGATTGGCTGGATGTCACAGCAGCGCGACGAGTCGCTGCGCAATCAGTTGCTGAGCGACGTGCACTCACCTGCGAAGTATCGCGTGCTCGGGCCGATGTCGAACGTGCCGGAGTTTTATCAGGCGTTCGGGGTGAAGCCGGGTCAGCCGATGTACCGCGCGGATTCAGTCAGAGTGCAGATCTGGTAAAACGCAGCTAGTTACTAACGAGGTCGGAACAGCTTACGCTTGCTGTGCCGACCTCGTTTGGCTTCATCTGCGATGCAAACTCGCGCAATCCGGCGATGACACGTCGGTCCAGCTCGAAATCCAAACCGGCGACGGTGCCCTTTACATCGTCCTCGCTGATTAGCGCGAGGAACTCGCACATCGTGAGCAACGAGGTCGCGGTGCGCGTGATCTGGACTAGTTGCGTACGCGCCGTTTGTACCGGCATGTGACGGTCCTGCGGGAACCGACTCCCCGGCGATAGCGAGTCGCCCGATCTCGACACAATTCGCTCCGCGTACGCGATCCCGTAGCTGGCGTGCGCATGCGGCATGTTCAACTCGAGCAACGGGCGCGCGTTGCGCATAGCGGCCTGCGGCTCGGGGGGTTGTTCTACGTATTCGTCTGAGACGAGTGAGATGCGAACAGACGCAGGAACGCGTGTGACCCTCCGCCCGGGGAATTGGTAGTTCGCGACGATGGTGTGGACGGTGGGTGGGGAAAGGAACATTCTCGCCATGATGCCACGCGCATCAAGGGATGCCTGGTAGCGTGCGTGCGTCACATTGAACACCGTGTCGAAGTCGTACTCGATCTCGCCAGCAAATGCCTCGGCTGGCGCGGACGGCAGCAGGATTCGCTGCTGGCTGTCGGTGTCGGTTGGGCTCCCCCAGATCGCGTTGAGCGGAACTGCGACAGCGAACGCTAGACCTAACAGCGCGGTGGCTGTGGCCAATCGCCTCGCGTCATTACACGCTTGAGAGAGGGAAACCATGTCGCCTGCCGGACGGGTTGAACATCACTACAAGTTGTAATGGAGGCTGTCAAGAGAAATCCGGCCGTTCTTTCGTGATTGTTCCGGCCGTTTTTTCATGTCGTTGCCGCCGAGGCGATCGAGGAGTATCCAACTGGCTAACGAGCGGACAAGCGCGTGACAGGCTGAGTCCGAGCGACCACTGCCACTTGGACTAAGCGAAGGAACCATCCCTTCCGAGAAAGAAACAGAATTTGTTCAAATTTCCGAAGAAAACTGAAACACCATTGAGCAGTACAGCTGACTCGGCGAGCGTTCTCAAGTTTTCGGGAAAATTTGAACAAATTTCAAAAACCGCCGAGGAGGACCCATAGTCGTCACAGGCGTCGCGCGAATACGCGCGCTGTCCTCGCCGGTAAGACAAGAGATCCTCAACGGACTGTCGTCCAGAGGGCCAATCTCTGTGGCTGGGCTCGCACGCGCCTTGGGACGCGCACCCAGCTCTCTCTATTTCCACATCGCCAAACTGGAGAAGCTTGGCCTGGTGATTAGGCGTGGCGTCGGATCCCCGACTTCCGCACCATCCGTGCGTCATCCCGAGCACGCGTCGGTTCTTTACGACGTCCCCAGACGTTGGATATCGGTAGACTACGAGCCCGGCGATGGAAGGACCAGAAAGCCAATCGAAAAATTGGTCAAATCAATGACAGCCATCGCGACACGCAATTTCGTCAGAGCGTATCAGCCGGGAACTATTGTTGGCGGTCCAGAGCGCCAGCTGTGGGCGCTTAGGTCCAAACGGGCGCTAACCGCCCGCGAGCTACAAGAAGTCAACAAACACCTCGCGGCTCTAGAGCGGTTTTTCAATCAGCGGGACGCCGGGCGCGGCACACATTTCACGTTAATGGAGCTCACTTTCCTTCTTGCTCCCGCTCCGGCGAAGCCCTATCGACGGCGCCGTCGCCCCGTCTGATCTCGATCGCTGTGCAACATGCGAATCGGGCAATCTTGACGCGACGCACCGCACGTTGCAATCTCGCGTCGATCTCAACGGCTTACCCGGAGGCATGATGAAGGTCGAGACGAGAGTACGATGTGCAATCGCGCTGCTGGCACTCTGTGCAGTCACACAGACCACGTCAGCTCAGAGCAGAGACGAGCAGGCGATACGGGCGCAGGGTCAGGCGTGGCAGCAGGCCATCGCGGCCCATGACGTCGACAAGATCATGACTGTATTCAAGCCCGACGCGATCTTCATGTTGTCGCACCAGCCTCTCGTATCGGGCGCGGCCGCGATTCGCAAAGGGTGGAGCGACGCTGTCGCACTTCCGAATTACGCGGTCACGTGGCAGCCGACGAGAATAGATGTCGCCAGTCCGACGGTGGCCACCGAGTACGGCGTGTACAACGAGGCGTACGACAGCCCCGATGGCAAGGTCACCGAAAGCGGCAATTACGTCACCATCTGGCACAAGGTGAACGGCAAATGGCTGGTGGCGGTTGACGCTCCCAACAGCATGGCACCGCTACCGACAATGCCAAGCGACGTCAGCGATACTCAGATGGCGCCCAACACTGCCATCACCTGGAGTCCGCTGAGCGTGCCTGGCTTCGACCCGGGGACAATGATTGCGGTGATACACGGCGATCCATCCAAATCCGGCGACTACACCTTGCGCCTGAAATTCCCCGCCGGCTACAAGTTTCCGGTGCATTGGCATCCGGGCGGCGAGCACCTCACCGTTTTATCGGGCACCTTCCAGCTGGCAATGGGCAACACCGCCGATTGGAGCCAGATCAAGAACTACGGACCGGGCGATTTCATATACCTGCCCGGGCATCACGCGCATTTCGGAGGGGCTCAAACCGAGAGCGTGATTCAGCTGCACGGAACGGGGCCGTTCGCGATCAACCTCGGACCAGGGAAATAATCTCAGCCTGCTATGGGTAATCTTCGGCGAAAAGAATCCAGAGAAGCATCGCTCCGCAGCTTGACGTCGTTGCGCGCCAGACGCTAAGCTGCGGAGTCGTCGACGTAACTCTCGTATTTTCCCGAAATCGCCCTGGTGCAGGAGCAGCGATGGCGCGCAGGAAATCAATTTCCATCCTCGTAACCCTGGCAGTACTCTCGAGTGCGCTCATTGCGCACTCGAGTACGGCACAAACGAAAGATGAGCGCGCCATCCGATCCCTCTCCGAGCAATGGCAGCACTACATCGCCGACAAGAACGTCGACCGCATCGTCGCGCTGCACACGTCGGACGCCGTGGTGATGATGTCGAACACTCCCAGCGCAAAGGGATCGGAGGCGATTCGCGCGTTGTACTCGGACGTCGTCAAAACTCCGGGACTCAAACTGCACTGGGTTCCAACGAGGATCGATGTTGCCAGTCCACGCGTTGCCACCGAGTACGGCACGTATACGCAGTCGTACGAGACGCCGCGCGGCCGGCTGGGCGAGAGCGGCAACTACGTCACGATCTGGCACAAGGTGAACGGGGAATGGCGCGTCGCCGTCGACGCGCCGATCAGCACGCTGCCAATGCCTGCCTCGATGCCGGCCGAAATTGGCCAGATGGTCGCGCGATCGAATGAATCACTGACATGGAATGACTTCTCACCTCCCGGATTTCCGCCGGGTGGCAAGATTAGCGTCTTGCAAGGCGATCCGTTCAGTCCCGGTCAGTTCGTGCTGCGACTCCAGCTCCCGCAGGGTTATAAGCTTCCACTGCACTGGCATCCGACTGGTGAATACTTGACGGTGATCTCGGGTGACGTGCAATTCGGAATGGGCAATTCGGTCGACATGAAAGCGACTCAGCGCTTCACGCCCGGCGATTTCGCCTTCATTCCCGCGCGCCAGCCGCACTTCGGGCAGACATCGAGTCCGACGGTGTTGCAGATCAGCGGGCAAGGGCCCTTCCAATTGAACCTCGGCGCGCCGCGGTAGAATTACGACGGTAGGATCGAGGGCGGAGGACCAAGTGCATCGATCATCGCGGACTAATTGAGGACCGAGGACTAGAAAGGCGTACTACACCGCTGGGCGCTGACAGCAGCTCGCTGTTAGCTGTCCGCTGCAAGAAGACGTGACAGATTTCGTTCGCGATCTGATCTACAACTCGCGTTTCCTGAAGTCCATCGCGATCCGTCCCGTCGCCTGCAGCGCCCAGCGGTCAGCTAGCTGCGGACTGCGCCCAGCGGTGCTCTTCGCTTTTTAAGAGTCCTCGGTCCTCAACTAGTCCGCGATGATCGATGCCCTTGGTCCTCGGCCCTCAGTCTCAACAAACCGTCACTTTCCGCTCCACGTATTGTTGGTGGAATCAGCGTCGAGCCAAATTCCAGTCTCCAGCATCACCGACTGCACCGTCTTCCGCGTCGCGATCGGAACTACCGCGCTCCGCAGATTCGCGGCCCACATCGCTGCGCTCTGATGGAAGGTCTGAGTCGTGCCGTCTGAAAAACGCGCCTGGATGTCCACCGGCGCGGGCATGCCGCCCACGTTGTTGATCCGCACATTGTATCCGTCGCCCGTCTTGTCGACACCGGCGACGGCGAGATCGATGTAGCCGGGACTGAAGTACCACGCGTTCCAGTACCAGTTCAGATTCTGGTCGGTGACGTTGTTCACCGTATTGAAGAAATCCCACGGAATTGGATGCTTGCTGTGCCAGCGGCGCATGAACTCCTGCAGCGCGCTCTTGAACATCACGTCGCCGAGCATGTCCTTGAGCGCGAGATAGCCAAGGGCAGCCTTGCCGTAGGCGTTGTCGCCGTAGGCAAAAGGACTCAGCGCATCGGCGGGCGTGATGATCGGCAGATCCTCGAGTGGAGAGGGATTGTTCGCCCAACTACTCGTACGGAACTGTTTGTAAAAACCTGACGCGCGCTCGACCCCGAGATCAGCAATTCCAATCAGGTACTCGAACGTCGTTGCCCAGCCTTCGTCCATGAAGGCGTAACGACTTTCGTTGATTCCCATGTAAAACGGGAAGTACGTGTGCGCTATCTCGTGCTCGGCGACGAATCGCGAGAACACCGTGTCAGCATACGGCTCGTCATTCACCATCATCGGGTACTCCATTCCGGCGAAGCCCTGAACGATCGTGCTCTTCTCGTATGGGTATGGCACGCCCGGCCAGTTGTGCGACAGCCAATCGAGCGCGTGCCGCCCGAACCCCACCATGTGGTGAAAATCGGCAGCTGTGTCGTTGTACGACGCCTGAACGCTGGCGCGCCGGCGGGTCGCATCGTCAACGACGACGCTTGCGCCGTCCCACACGTAATGGTCACTGACGTTGAACGTCATGTCGGGAATGTCGACAGCGTGGAATCGCCAGGTGTTGCGCGCCGTCTGTGCCGTTACGCGATGCGCGAGCATGTCTGCCTTCGACGCGATCGTGATCGTCTGGTCCGACGTCATCGATTGATTCAACCGCTGCAGAATCGCCGGCTGCAGCACCTGCGCGGCGTTGACGAGAGTGCCAGTTCCCCACACGACGTAGTTTGCCGGGACCGTGACGGCGACGTCATAATCGTTGAAGTCGCTGTAGAACTCCTGGACGTCGGTGAACTCCATCGTGTCCCAGCCGTTGTAATCGTCAAACACGGCGACGCGCGGATAGAAGTAGGCGAGGAACCACGTCGTCGAATCGATCATCCCCTCGCGGCCACTTTGTTTCGAGACGTCATAGTGCCAGCGAATTGCGAAGTGAACCGAGTCGTGTGGCAGCAGCGGAGTCGGCAGATGCAGTCGCACGTTGGTATAGCCGTCCGCGGCCTCCGGCCATGGAGTGGGTTGATTGTTGATCAACAGCGTGTCGATGTGCACGCCAGATGTCAGATAGTCGGCTGACGCACCAAACCCGCGCGGCGCGCCCGGCTTATGAACGTTGACCAGGAACTTGAACACCGGATTCCGCAGTGTATCCGGACTGTTGTTGAAGTACGTGATCCGTTCACTGCCGCGCACCGTTCTGTCCGGCGGAAGCGCAGAAATCGAGATGTCGTATCGACCGTGATTCTGCCAGTAATTGGGGCCGGGACGTCCGTCCGAAGAGCGCGTTCCCTTGCGGAAGGCCGCCTGTACGCCGCGCGG
>DASUZC010000027.1:0-8196 GCA_036377095.1 Gemmatimonadaceae bacterium | reverse complement strand
CGTTGCGCACGCCTCGGCGGACGCGGTCGCCCTCTCCGTCGCCATTGCCCGCGGCGGATTCGAGTACCAGGGCCAGAAATGTTCGGCGGTGAGTCGAGTCTACATACCGGAATCGCTTTGGCCGGAAGTGCGTGAGCGCACGGTTGCGATCATGAAAGACATCCGGATGGGGGATGTGACGGATTTCAGAAACTTCATGGGCGCGGTGATCGACAAGAAGGCTTTTTCAAAGATCGGCGAATACCTCGAGCACGGCCGCGCCAATGCCACTGTCGTCTCCGGCGGAGTCGCCCGCGGCGATGAAGGTTACTTCATCGAGCCAACACTGATCGAGACAAAGGATCCGGGCTACCGGCTCCTTTGCGAAGAGATCTTCGGCCCGGTGGTGACGGCGCACGTGTACCCTGACGCGCGCTGGTCGGAGACGTTGCGCATTGTCGACGAGACATCGCCTTATGCGCTGACTGGCTCGGTGTTCAGCACCGATCGGCAGGCAATTCGTGAAGCATCGCTGGCGTTGCGGAATGCCGCCGGAAACTTCTACATCAATGACAAGCCAACGGGCGCGGTAGTGGGTCAACAGCCTTTCGGTGGCGCGCGCGCGTCGGGCACCAACGACAAGGCCGGCTCCAAGCTCAACCTCGTGCGGTGGATCAGTGCGCGCACGGTCAAGGAGACCTTCTCGCCGCCGACGGACTACCGCTATCCGTTCATGGGCGCGGAGTAGTTAGCCGGTCATTTCGAGATCTCGGCGCCGGTCAGTCGGCTGGGGTCCTCACGCGGCAACGTTCGCTTGGTCGGAGCCCCTAACTGCGCTCCCTCGCTCTGCTCGGTCGCGGGTCTCCTCCTCGCGCTCACTGTAACTGCCGCTTAGAGGACCCCAGCCTCCTTCCCTGTCTGCCATCAAGTGCGACCGAGTGAGCGGCACTCGCTGAGGGTGCACGATCGCGAGACCGTGCGCGCGACGGACGGCGAGATGAGGCTTAGGTGCGGGCGGTTACAGATCTATGCAGGGAGAGGCGAGGAGTCCTCTAAGGCGACTTAAGGGAGCGACCAAGGAGACGCGCGAGTGAGCAGAGCGAACGAGCGTAGTTAGCGGCGCCAGGTGCCCGCTAAGCGACAGCGTGCGGGCGGGGCAGCGACCGTTGTCGCCTTAGAGGATCCCTCGCCTCGACCCAACCGAGATGCTAATCGAAGCGCGCGGCTAAAACCGAGCCTCGACGTAGAGATTCGCGCGCACGGATTTCTCCGGATAGATCCCCTTGGCGAGATCGACGCGGATGAGACCGTCCATGAACGACGCACCAATCCCCGCGCCGCTCAGCGGCCTTCCGGGATGCGAGAAGTCGTCCCGACTTCCCGCCCAACCGAGATCACCGAACACGATTTTGCGGAAGCCGGTGTTGCGCGTGCCGATCTCCATGCTCGTCGTCCAGAACGAGTCACCGACGCCGGCACCGGCGCGCTGGCCACGCACTGTTCCCACTCCACCGATGAAGAAATTTTTCTGGATCGGCAGATGTCCGCCCGAGGTGCCGCCGCCCAGAGTCAACGCTGCATCCAATCCACCAAACCCGCGCGACAGCGTCGTCTGCAACAGGCCCCGCGAGTAATCAAAGGTGCCGGTTGCGCCTTCCAGCTTGATGTCGGTCAATGCGCGGAATCCGTGAGGATCGAGCCCGAACGAAGAGTGATGCATAGCTGCGAGCCCGACGACGTTGCCGTTGACAGCATCGATGTTGGTCAGCTCGCCCTTCACTCCCTTTGGATGTGCGATCGCAAATTCGGTGTGAACGGTCGCGTCAAAATGCTGCTCGGCGAACAACCTCCAATTCGTGAAAACCGGTCCGCCTTCACCCGTCAGCTCCGCACCCCATGTGCGGTAGTAGAAGCCTTCATCGCGACCGAAGAACAACGCCGATACCGAGCTGCTGAATCCAAGCGGGTCGCCCCAATCATTGGCTGCAACCAGTCGCCGATAAACGCCCACTCCGATCTTGCGCCGCAAATCTGTCCGGTCGATCGAGAGCTCCGCATTCGGAGACAGGTCCGCAACCCCCATGCGGAAAGTCGAATGAGCCGCGTAGCCCTCGCCGAAAACCTTGTCGACCGCGAATCCGGTCGAGAATCCCTCGACACGATTGAAGCGCGTGTAAGGCAGGCCGTACGTGATCGTAGCTCGCTGCGGCGCGAGTCCTGACTGCGCGCCGAGTGTCAGCGCTTCAGCGATAAGTGCATCACGCTCGGCGCTGCCGAAACCCTGTTCGCCGTCGTCATAGATCGACTTCGGTAAATCAGGCGAGCGAGCCAGCGCAACAGTGTCGCAGGGCACTCTGACCAGAATCATCAGATCCTCCTGCTCTCTGTGCTGACGTCTCAGACGCTGACTACCATCCTGACATTCGGTGCGACGACGCTCGCGGCGAGTCGCGCGCGATACCGAGTCACTGGCCGTATCGAGCGCGGACACAACGACGTCGGGCATTGGCTCGCTGCCGTTCACGCTGGAGTAGGTGTAGCGCTGCTCCAGCTTGAATGGAATGCGCATGAAGCTCACTTGCGCTTCGCCCTCTAGTGTCTGCGCGCGTGGCAACCAGAAACGGCCTTCGTGCAGCCCGTACTCGACGGTAACAGCGCTGACGTTCGCCTTCATCGGCGTTATCATCGGCTTGACCCAGGTAGGGATGTCGTCCTCCGGATCCTGCTCGTCCTGGCTCTCCTGCTTCGCCACCGCCATGATGTCCATCTCCTGCGCCATCCGATAAACCGCGCGCACGAGACGCGCATTCGATGCGTCGAACCACAGCGAGCCGACGGTGACATTCCACTTTGGCTGGCGCGGGCGCAGACGTAGCTCGCGCAGCTCGATGCGTTGACCACCGGGCAGCTGGAAGCTCACCGAGTCGCCTGATTCGTACGTGTAGTAAGCCTCTGCTCCCTCGGCGAGCGGATGAATCATCTCGTCGTCGCTCACTCGACGCTTGGCGAGCCCGGACCCAATCCACAGCGTTTCGCGGCCGGGAGTGTAAGGGATGTCTCCGAGCTCTCCCTGTATGTCCATATCGGCCTTGCCGATGCCGTCGAGCATCGGGAAAACCGATCGCTGGCCGGTGACATCGACGATCGCGCCCTTGCCGCGCTGCCAGACCACGTGCGACGCTCTCTCCGCGCGCATCAATAACCGGTCTCTGCCGATCTTCTTGAATCCCATTCCGACGGAGATTCTCTCGTAACCAGTCGCGTCGTAACCGGTGAGCGCGGAATCCTGGACCAGCCTCGCCACCTGGGCGCGCAGGAATAGCGCCTTTGCTGATGGATCCTTGAACGCGGACGCCAGCACCGCTGGAGTCACCGGCAACTCCCTCGCTTGACGCGCCAGACGCTGGATTGAGTCGCGCTGTCGCGCATGCGCGCGCAATGAATCCCGCCTGATATCTCTGCGGTAGGCTATGGAGTCTCTTCTCGCCCGATCGACGCTGTCCTTCTTGTCGTTGCCGATCTGAATGGTCGCGCTTGATTGCGCAAAGACGACTGCTGCGAGAAGAGCGAGCATGTATCAGGGACCCGTTGAGTGCGGAATGTTGTAAGTAAAGCCGATCTGCCAGAGCACGAGATCTGTCTTGCTGCTGCGCACATTCAGTGTGACCGTGCCATCCGGGTTGTCGACGATGTCTCCTTTTCTGAGATACGTAGCCCTCGCACCGTAGTGATAGCGAGCGCCGAGGTTGAGGGCCGCGAGAGATTTGCCGAAGGGAATTAAGAGTCCGCCGCCGAAGACACCGGCGCCTGCCCAATCACCGTGATTGTTGTGACACACATCCTCGACTACGTGGTCCGGATTCGTGACGCAGGACTCGGTGCTGAAATGGACACCTGCATAGGAAGCACTCGCATACGGCCTGAACCAACCGTCGGGAATCTGGAGCTGCAGTCCGAGGGAACCGAACTCGATGCGATTGTCGGTATTCAGGTCGAGCTCGATGCCTAGCGGACCAAAAAACCCGAGTCCCTGGTGTTCGTGGCCGTACTGAACGCCGCCCGCATCGGCGCGAATCGCAAACCACCCTTTTTGGTCGAGTTTGATTTGGCCGTTCAGATCGAAGCCATAGCCAGTCGGCACGTTGGCGGCAAACTCTCCCTTGGGCTGGAAGATGGCAAAATCACCACCGACTATGAAACGCGATGGGAATTGGGTCGAGTTGTAAACGACCTGCGCGCCGGCACCGCCGGCCGACGCGACAATGCAAGCAGTGCTCAGTAGAAACACGGCCTTGGACTGCATAGCTTCTCCTCTGGTTCCAAACCAGCGTTGGCAGGGACAATGCCCCGGTCTTGAGCCAACGCTATATCATTTTACGCGAAGAGCTTAAGCCGGGTTTCACGGCTGAATCGAAGCGCAACTGACCTCCAGCCGTGACACTGTTTGTCGATCTATGGTGACAACTTTGCAAAACTCAGGCTCTGCTCTGCGCGTTCAGGGGCTCCGAAAGGCGTACTCCGACGTCGTCGCCGTCGATGGCCTCGATCTGCAAGTCGCGACTGGTGAATGCTTCGGCCTATTGGGACCCAACGGTGCCGGTAAGACCACCACCATCGAGATCTGCGAGGGTCTGCTGGCTCCCGACGCCGGCTCGGTCGAAGTTCTCGGCCGCCGGTGGGAGACTGACGCGAAGGAGCTGCGAGAACTGCTCGGCATCCAGCTTCAGGACACCCAGCTGTCCGAGAAACTCACCGTCGATGAGACGTTGACGCTCTTTCAGAGCTTCTACCGCAACGCACGGGAGATCGACGAGGTCATCGACGAGGTCGAGCTCGGCGAGAAGCGATCATCTCGCGTCGGCACGTTGTCGGGCGGACAGAAGCAGCGGCTAGCCGTTGCATGCGCACTGGTCGGCAATCCCCAGCTCATTTTCCTCGACGAGCCGACGACCGGGCTCGATCCCCAATCGCGGCGCCAGCTGTGGGATCTGATCGCGCGCTTTCAGTCGGAAGGGCGCACGATCGTGCTCACCACACACTACATGGAAGAGGCGGAACGTCTCTGCGATCGCGTGGCAATTGTCGATCATGGTCACGTCATCGCGCTGGGATCGCCGCGCGAGCTGTCTGACTCGATCGATGTATCCAACCTGCCGCCGCCGGAGCCACGCAAGACGACGGCGACACTCGAAGATGTGTTCGTAGCGCTGACGGGGAGAACTCTGCGCGATGAATGACTCGATTCCGGAGATCGTCGAGCGCGAAGAAACAGGGATGATGAGTCCTGGCAGCCAGCGGCGTGCGCTGGACACCACCAAAACTCTCTCCAAGCAAGAGCGTGGATTCGAACGCAGCTCGATGGTGCAGCTCACGCTCGTTCGCTTCCGCGAGTTCGTGCGCGAGCCCGAAGCAGTCTTCTGGACGTTCATCTTTCCGATTCTGCTTGCTGCCGGCCTTGGCATCGCGTTCAGACAGCGTGGGCCGGACAAGGTCCAGGTTGGTGTCGTAACCGCGCCCAACAGCACGTCGGTAATTCAGTCGTTGAAGAAAGACTCAACGCTGGTGGTGGAATCGTTCGGCGACAGTGCCGGTGCGAAGGCGTTGCGCACCGGCAGGATTGCGCTGCTCGTCCTACCGACTGCCCGCCCCGACAGCGTCACCTACGTGTACGACAAGGGCCGCAGCGATGCGGCTAATGCTCGTGTAATCGTCGACCGCGCCGTGCAAATGGGCGCCGGCAGGGTTGATCCGGTTCGTTCGGCAGACACCTTCGTCACTGAGCCAGGCTCGCGGTACATCGATTTTCTCATTCCCGGCCTGCTCGGTATGAACCTGATGGGATCGAGCATCTGGGGACTCGGCTTTGCCATCGTCACGGCGCGCAGCAAAAAGCTGCTCAAGCGATTGATGGCGACGCCGATGTCGCGCGCTCAGTACCTCGCGTCATTTCTCGCCTCACGTTTGGTGTTCCTGATTCTCGAGATCGTTACGCTGCTCGGATTCGGCCACTGGGCGTTTGGCGTTCCGCTGCGTGGCTCACTCGCGACTCTGCTACTGATCTGCCTGCTTGCCGCGGTCTCGTTCGGCGGACTGGGATTGCTGAGTGCCTCGCGCGCGCGCACGACAGAGGCAGTCTCCGGCATCATGAATTTCATCATGCTGCCGATGTGGATTTTCTCGGGTGTTTTCTTTTCGGCCGCGAACTTCCCGCACGCAGTCCAGCCGTTCATCAGGATGCTGCCGTTGACAGCTGTGAACGATGCACTCCGCCTCAACATGCTCGAGGGCGCATCACTGGCGACCGTGATGCCGCAGTTAATGGTGATCATCGCTTGGGGCGTGGTGACGTTCTTCGCGGCTCTCAAGCTGTTCCGCTGGCGCTGAGTCTGGTGACCGCCGCCGACGGCTCGCTCTACGTCAACGGATCGCTGTCGATCCCGCGTGACGAGCTTGATGTGCGTGTTTCCCGCGCGTCGGGTGCTGGAGGTCAGCACGTCAACAAGACTTCGTCACGGGTCGAGATTTTCTGGAACGTTCTCAGCTCACGTGCGCTCAGCGATGACCAGCGGTCGCGCCTGAGCGAGAAACTGGCATCGCGTCTGACGACCGAGGGCAGCATCCGTGTGGTTGCCAGTGACATGCGCAGTCAGATGAGGAACCGCGAGCTGGCGGAAGAAAGACTGGCCGAGCTGATCGCGCGGTCGCTGATCGTGCCCAGGAAGCGAAAGGCTACCAAACCGACAAAGGCGGCCAGGGAAGCAAGGTTGGACGCCAAGAAAAAACACTCGAGCAAGAAACGCGAGCGGAGTCAAAGATCGTTTGACTGACGCGCAAGCCCGCGCGTCTCGCGCGCAAATACTCGCCGCATTCGCATCGATTTATCTGGTCTGGGGGTCAACCTACCTCGCGATCAGATACGCAGTGCAGACGATCCCGCCGTTCATCATGGGCGGCCTGCGTTTCCTCGTTTCCGGAGTACTCCTCTACGTCTGGGCCCGCTATCGTGGCGCACCGCGGCCGACCCGATTGCACTGGCGCAACGCGTTGATTGCCGGCGGTCTGCTTCTCCTCGGCGGGAACGGAGCGGTGGTCTGGGCGGAACAGTTCGTTCCGTCGGGTCTTACGGCGTTGCTGGTTTCTATTCTTCCGTTCTGGCTGGTGATAATCGAGTGGGTGAGACCCCCTCGCCGGCGTCCGCACGGAGCCGTCCTCCTCGGATTGATCATCGGCTTCATCGGCATTGTAGTGCTCATTGGACCGGGGAATCTTGGCGGTCACGGTGACATACGGCCGATTGGCGCCCTGGTCCTGATTCTTGGTTCACTCTCATGGGCGATCGGCTCCTTTTTCTCGCGTGATGCGGATCTGCCACAGTCAGGATTACTGACCACGGGGATGGAGATGCTGGCCGGTGGTGCGCTGTTGTCGATCGTCGGCGTGCTGACAGGAGAGCTGTCGCACTTCGACGTGCATAAGGTGTCCGGACCCTCAGCCCTCGGGCTCATTTACCTGATTACGTTCGGTTCGCTGCTCGGATTCACATCCTATATCTGGCTGCTCGACAAAGTTTCTCCGGCGCGGCTTGGCACCTACGCCTACGTGAATCCGGTCGTCGCCGTGATTCTGGGGTGGGCGATCGCAGGAGAACGGTTGTCCCTGCGCACGGCAGTCGCGGCTGCGATCGTGATTTGTGCAGTCGCTCTAATCACCACTGCTCGTTCCAGCACTCCGGCGCAACGTGCCTAGACGTACGTCGACGACCATCGATATCTGCCGACTGCGCCTGGCCAATCAGCATCTCACAAGACCGACGCTCGAGTCGGCAAGCGAGATCGTCCGGGAGCTCGGGGCTCTCCAGGCTCAGGAATACTCCGGGGCCAAATGGGGAATCGCGCAACGAACCAAAGGCGTTACTGATGCCGAGGTCGAGAAAGAGATAAGCGAGGGCAGGATCCTGCGCACTCACGTGCTCCGCCCCACGTGGCACTTCGTTGTTCCTGAAGACATTCGTTGGATGCTGGCACTCAGCGCGCCACGGATCCGGGCGTCGGCGGCGCACTACGATCGCAAGCTCGGTATCGACGCCAGTGTGCTGCGACGAAGTCGAGCGGTGCTGACGAAGGCGTTGCGCGACAGTACGTACCTCACCCGTCGCGAGCTTGCCGATGCTTTGACTCGGGCAGGAGTGCGTGCGGACGGTACGCAACGTCTCGCGCA
>DASUZC010000026.1:0-5108 GCA_036377095.1 Gemmatimonadaceae bacterium | reverse complement strand
AGAATGACGAGCGCGCCAAAGAGCGCGGGTACGTAGCGATACAACTGCTCGAAGCTGTCCTGCAGTCTTTCGCCGAATGTGAGCGTTGTGGTGCTGTCCACTAGAACCTCACTTCAAGAATCGAGTGGTTCCCCGGGCTGTGAGCCACCGTCGCGGCAAGCCCAGCAGTATTGAAACTTACACGAATTCTCGATTGTCCGGCGTCGGCGGATGGGTTCAGGTAATATTCGGTCCCGATGATGCCGGCGAGCCCGCCGGCCGCCGCGAGGGCGAAGATCGCCTGCGGATTACGATGGGCGTTGACGCCGATGTTGGCGATTCCCGCCCCGATCAGGGACCCCGCAAGACTCCCGAAGAAAAGCTGAGTGGCCTCGGTTCGCCCGTGATCGGCGCGCTGAACCAGGAATCTGTCGGCGAGAATGACTCCCAACACTCCGCCCGTCGTCACGGCAACCGCAGCGGTTCTGCGCTTCGGACTCTCCTTGAGTAGAGCCGTGCCGGCGAGCGAGCCGACCAGCGCTCCCGACCAGAGCGTGT
Organism: Gemmatimonadaceae bacterium; assembly: GCA_036377095.1. Lineage (GTDB taxonomy): Bacteria > Gemmatimonadota > Gemmatimonadetes > Gemmatimonadales > Gemmatimonadaceae > UBA4720. The sequence goes on along the minus strand of DASUZC010000026.1, from coordinate 4,571 downwards.
TGACATCGCCCGGAGTCACCCGGTAGCGGGCATTGCGGGGATAAAGCAATCCGAGCGGGTATCCGATGAGGCCGGAAGCGAGGACAGTAGCTACCTGCGCGCGGTCGCTATTGCAGCTGTCGATAGCGAGGTCGCACCCGCCGCCCTCACCTCGCACAGCGATAGATGTCCCCAGTCCGATCAGCGCGCCGAGGTCGGAGCCGAAACCGGTGGCAACGGCGTCGGCCTCGGTCATTCCACTGGCGAGACCGAGTCCCAAACCTGTTCCCAGCAATCCGCCAACAAATGCACTCGCCGCCTGAGCGCGTGAATGCGCCTTGAAGATGTAGGCAGTGGCCAGCCCGGCGAGCGCGCCGTTGTGACCCATGTTGAATGCGAGATCGCTCCGCGGTCGCGTGATCAGATTTCGCCGGGATATTTCCGAAGCGGCGAAAAACGATCCGCCGGCGACGACCAAGTACCCGGCGACTTGTCCAGCGTCATTGCCGGAGAGGGTGCCAGCGAACGCGGGGCCATACACCAGGAAGCCGAGTAAAGTCTGGTTGCGCACGAACGAGTTGCGGGCGTTTGTTCTGGCCGCGATCACATCACCCGGCAATTTCGAGACGATGGCGCGAATCGCATCGCGATCGGCGACGGAGATGGTGTAGCGCTCGACGACGCCCGACGGTCGGTTGACGGCCAGCACGAACGTCGAGTCGTTGGTGGTGAACATCCGCGCTTCGTTGAACTCGCCGGCGACCGGCCACCACGGCGCACGCAGTGCGGCGCGCTCGGCGATGTAAGGGGTCATCACCATCACGCGGCCGTTGTTGTCGAATGGGACGGGACGCTCGACGACCTGGGCGTGCAATTCTATCGTTAACAGAGCGAGGCCGCTGACTACGGCTAAGATTCGATTGGATGGCATTCGGGAAAAATACAACTGATGGCTCCTGGCTCAGGGGGCCAGGTTCCAGGTTGAGGTTCCAGGAGCGATAACCCATTTCCGGGTTGACGCGGTGAGAGGTGCGAGTAGCATAGGTGCCTGGTACCAGGGTAGCGCGGAATTACCTGGCAGCTGGCAACGGTGCTACAGGTACCTCTTACCGCGTCAACCCGGAATGCCAGTATCGTTCCTGGCATCTCGCATTGGGAACTCTCACCGGTACTCGAGGCCTCGATGGAAGTAGTGATCAGGCAGAATTACAACGACATGAGCCAGGTGGCGGCGCAAATGGTCGCCGAGCTGCTCAACACCAAGCCCAACGCCGTGCTCGGCATGGCGACTGGTTCAACGCCGCTCGGCCTCTACCAGGAGCTGGTGAGAATGTATCAGCAGGGGAAGCTCGACTTCTCGCGCGTGATGACATTCAATCTCGATGAGTACGTCGGCTTGCCCGGCAATCACCCGCAGAGTTACGGCTACTTCATGCAGGAGAATTTCTTCAAGCATGTGAACGTACAGCCGCAGAACATCAACGTCCCGTCCGGCACGACCAGTAATTACCCGGCGTTTTGCGAGTGGTACGAGAAGCGTATCATCGAGTCCGGCGGAATCGATCTGCAGATCCTTGGCATCGGCAGCGACGGCCACATCGCGTTCAACGAGCCGACCAGCTCGCTCAGCTCGCGGACTCGTCTGAAGACGCTGTCGATGCAGACGATCGGCGACAACGCTCGCTTCTTCGAGAGGCGGGAGGACGTGCCCGTGTATGCGATCACGATGGGAGTCGGCACGATTCTCGAGGCGCGGCAGCTGCTATTGGTGGCGAGCGGAAAATCGAAGGCGAGGGCGATTGCGCAGGCGGTGGAGGGGCCGGTCACGAGTATGATCACGGCTAGTGCGCTGCAGCTGCATCGCGATGCGACCGTCATCGTCGACGAGGAAGCTGCGTCGGAGCTGACGATGCGGGATTACTACGATTTCATCTACGAGGCGAAGCCGTCGGCACCGAAAGCCTAAAGCTGCTGGCGGCAGGTGCCGGGGGGAGGTACGAGGAGCGATACTCGTATTCTGGGTTGACGCGGTAAGAGGTGGGAGTAGCGTAGGTGCCAGGTACCAGGAAAGCTGACAGCCAAATCTGGCAACAGGCACCGGTGCTACCCGTACCTCTCACCGCGTCGACCCAGAATGCCATTAGATGCACTGGTACCTCCAACAGGTACCTGTCACCTCTACCGGGTCCCGACGAATAGTCGCGCGAACTGCTCGAGCTCGTTGCGGTTGAGATCCGAAACGATCCACAACTCCTCACCGTCCCGCAGAATCTGAATGAAGTTGTAGCCGTGACTGGACGCGGTGTGCGGAGCCGCGTTCTTCGTGGTGGCCGGCCACGAGTACACGTTGATCACGTGCTGGCGGCGCGTGTATACGATCACCGGGACGCTGCGGCCGTCGATGTAATCGATCCGACCGCCGATCAACGGAAATCCCAGTGAGTCGAGCCGCGGGACAGTGGGGGAGATATCGACGCGACCGTTGAACCATGGCTTCACGTTGTGCTGATCGTTGGATGCAACATCGGTGAGATGGTCTGGCATCAACGACCGGATATGGCTCGATAGCAGCTCGCTTTGCACTGTCTCGCCAAGTGGTTTTCGGCCGACCACCGAGAGCGTGACAGCGCTGCTCACCACCGCCACCACCGCCGCCGCGGTGATAGTGCGCCGCCAATTGAACCGAGTGACCTGCGCGTATTGGACTTTCGACTCCACTTCGGGCTGCGCCAGCGCGGCGCGAATTCGCGCTTTGAGTACGTCGGGCGCCTGATACCGCGTGAGTCCGTTTTTCAGCTGCGAAGAAGTAGCGACGAGCCGACGGTGGGCGGCGGCGCAGTCTGCGCACGTCTCGAGATGTTCCGCTATCACGGCCGCTTCCTCGCGTAGGAGCTCGCCGTCGAGGTAAGGGCCGAGGCTATCAATGCATTCCGCGCAGGTCATCTCAACCCGCCTTTCTCGAATCGACATCAAGAGCGGCGGCGAGTCGATTGCGCGCGCGGGACAGACGTGACATCACCGTGCCGATCGGTACACCGACTACCTCACTGATCTCGCGATACGACATTTCACTCAGCTCCCGCAACACGATCACCTCGCGCAACTCGGCGGGCAGTGCGTCGACGGCTGCCTTGACTCTCTCGCTTTCGCTGGCTTGCATCACCAGATCGTCCGCAGCGTGAGAGTCTTCAACTTCGCCGGTGTCGGCAAACGCAACCGTCGATCGATCGACACGACTTCCCTTCTTCCACGTGTAGCAATAGTTGCGGACGATCGTGAGAAGCCAGGCCCGCGCATCTTCGCCACGAAATCCATCGAAGTAGCGCAGCGCGCGAAGCACTGACTCCTGTACCGCGTCCTGCGCGTCATGCTTATCGCGTAACAGGTAGCACGCCAGAGTGTACGCATCGTCGAGGTGCGGAAGCACGACCTGCTCGAACCGCGTGGTCCCCTGCTCGGCCATCCTTCTCCAATGAGAGCTACCGGCGCGTGATTGCACGTGAAGTAGACTCTGCGAGAATTTGGTTTATTCCCGCTTACTGCACGATGATTTTGCCCTGCATCATCGGATGCAGCGAGCAGAAATAGTCATAAGTGCCGGGCTTTGTAAGTGTGATTGAGAAACGTTGGCTTGTGTCGAGCACCGACGACTGCCTGAACTTGTTCTGGGTGCTTACGATGAGGTGCGGCACATCGTCGTTGTTGATCCAGACTACTTTCGTCCCGGCTTTTACCGTCAGCGGCGACGGCGCGAACTTGAAGTTGTCGATTCCAATTTCATTTTGCCCGAGCGCGACATTCTTCCGGCTCGAATCCCGGCGTTTCGTCGCGTCGCGGGACGCAGCTTCGAACGCCGGCGGTTGGCCCGAGAGCGTCGCGTCAACGACGGCGAGCGCGCTTCGGCCTGGGATGAACGTCACGTCGGTGATGCCGAGCACGCTCTTTAGTCTCTCAGGCTCGACTTTCAACGGACCCGGTGCCGGCGCAGTGCCGGGTGTCGGCTGAGGAAACGCCGTCGACATCGCAGTATGGAAGGAGATGCTTCCTTCGACTTTCTGCATGATCTGGTGGATGTGGCCGTTGAGAACAGTCACTGACCCAAAGCGTTTGACGAGTGCGAGCGCCTGCTCCGAGTCATCGGTGCCCCAGCCCCATTCCGGATAGACCGTCCACAGCGGAACGTGTGCGAACAGCACGACTGGAGTGCTCGCGGCCAGACCCGACAGATCCCTCTTTAGCCACCCAATCTGCTCCGCGCCGAGTGAGCCGAGTCCACCGGCCTTGAGATTGAGAACGTTGACGAGACCGACGAAGTGGACGCCCGAATGGTCGAAGCTGTACCACCCGCCGCCCTTCGTTCCCTTTCCGTAACGCTGTAGATACGACGCGCCGTTATCGGTAGCGACGTCGTGCTCACCCGGAACGTAGAAGATGCGATCGGTCTTTATTCCACCGAGAACCTGATTCGCGGTGTCGAATTCGTCGGGTTTGGAGAGCTGCGTGATGTCACCGGTGTGCAGCACGAAGGCGGGTCGCTGCGGCAGCAGGTTGACTTTGGCGACAGCTTCCTGGAGCGTCGCAGTCACATCCTT
>DASUZC010000025.1:0-6267 GCA_036377095.1 Gemmatimonadaceae bacterium | reverse complement strand
GAAGATTCGCAAGCAGGTCGACGAGATTCAGAAAACACTGCCGCCGGGTGTGAAGATGGACATCGTGCGCGACGCCGGTAAGCGCGTCGCGGATTCCGTGCGCAATGTCGAAGAGGCACTGCTCGAGGGCGCATTCCTGACGGTCCTCGTGGTTTTCCTCTTTCTGAACTCCTGGCGATCAACCGTCATCACCGGCCTGGCTTTGCCGGTTTCGGTTCTGGCTTCGTTCATCGCGGTGTGGGCATTCGGATTTACGCTCAACACGATGTCCCTGCTTGGTCTGTCTCTCGCGATCGGAATCCTGATCGACGACGCGATCGTGGTGCGCGAGAACATCGTGCGACACATCGAGATGGGCAAAGACCACATGACTGCCTCGCACGAGGGGACCGACGAAATCGGCCTCGCCGTTGCGGCGACGACGTTTTCGATCGTGGCGGTGTTCGTACCGATTGCATTCATGTATGGCGTTGCCGGCCAGTGGTTCAAGCCGTTCGCGCTGACGATCGCATCGTCGGTGTTGGTCTCGCTGTTCGTTTCGTTCTCGTTGGACCCGATGCTGTCGGCATACTGGCCAGATCCGCAGGTCGAGGCGCACGAGCGGCGAAACCCGATTGCGCGCACACTGGACAGGTTCAACGCCTGGTTCAATCGCATGGCGCTCAAGTACAAGAGTGTTATTGCCTGGGCGCTCGACCACCGGGTGGCAATGGTGCTGATTGCAATCGGATCCTTCATCGGAGCACTGGCCCTGCCTGCGCTCGGCCTGGTGGGCGCCAGCTTCTTCGGCACCGAGGATCAATCCGAGGTCATTGTGGCGATCGAGACACCGCCGGGATCGAACCTCAATTACACACAGATCAAAGCCGAGGAAGCCGCCCGCATCGCACGCTCGCACAAAGACGTGGTGAGATTCACTTACACCACAACGGGTGGTCAGACCGGCGACGTGAACGTCGGGCAGGTATATGTGCGTCTGGTCCCGAAGGCAGATCGCAACATTGGAGCGGAAGACTTTGGGCGCCAGCTGCGCAAGGAAGTCGGCCAGATCGGCGGTGCGCAGATGTCTGTATTCACCAATTCGTTCGGCGGTGATCAGAAGCAGATACAAATTCAGATGCGCGGCGGAACGATCAAGTCGATGACGCCGGCCGCCGAGCTCCTCGCCGACCAGGTCCGGACCGTCAAAGGCGCCGTTGACGTTGGTCTCTCTACCAAGGGCCAAAAGCCGGAATTGAGTGTCGACATCAATCGCGGGCTGGCGGGCAGCCTCGGGATTACCGTTGCACAAGTTGCGCAATCGTTGCGGCCGGCATTTGCCGGGATCAAGGCGGGCGATTGGGTCGATCCGAGCGACGAGACTCGCGAGGTGAATGTCAGACTCGCCCCCGAGGCGCGGCAGCGTGCGTCCGATCTCGAGCAGCTTCCAATTGTCGTGAATGGCCCCGACGGAAGGCCGCGCACACTACCGCTCGGTCAGATTGCGACGATCACGCAATCGCTTGGTCCGGCACAGGTGAGCCACCTCGATTCCGATCCTGTCGTGACAGTTCAGGCCAACACGTCCGGTCGGCCGCTCACTGAGGTCATGCGCGACATCAATGCCAAGATGGCTAAGATCGCTCTCCCGCCAGGCGTGCGCATCACGCAGGGCGGTGAAGCGAAGGATCAGGCCGAGGTATTCGGCCGCATCTTCTCCGCGCTCGGCATCGCGGTGATGCTGATGTATCTGATTCTGGTGATGCAGTTCGGGTCGTTCCTCGAACCGCTGGCGATCATGTTGTCGCTGCCGCTGTCGCTGATCGGCGTGATGCTGGCGCTCATGATCACCAACACCACCATCAACATCATGAGCCTGATTGGAGTCATCCTGTTGATGGGTATCGTCGCGAAGAACGCGATCCTGCTCATCGACTTCGCCAAGTGGGCTCGCGAAAAGGAAGGTGTACCGCGCCGCGAAGCTCTCATTCAGGCGGGCGCGATTCGTCTGCGTCCGATCATGATGACGACCCTGGCGTTGATCGCTGGCATGATCCCGGTCGCGCTGGGAGTAGGCGAAGGTGCCGAGTTCCGTGCGCCGCTGGGACGAGCGGTCATCGGTGGCGTCATCACTTCGACTTTGCTGACGCTCATCGTGATCCCGACTTTCTACGAGATTCTCGACGAGTGGAGGACATGGGTGTTCATGCGACTGGGTGTCTACAAGAGAAGGACAGCCGAACACCCGATCCCGCATGGCGTTCACGCTCCAGCAACCGGCGAGAGAATCGAAAAGCTCGCCTGAGTACGCCAGGCAATAAAAAACCTCCGCGATCGATCGCGGAGGTTTTTTTTTGGTCCGTGCTTGATCAGTATTCAGCGAACGCGTCATCAGGGTAGCAATACAGCCAGCGCTCGCCGGTTTCTCCTGATGCGATTACCGGATGACCGGTGGCGTGCGCGTGCTTGCTGGCGTGCTTGTTCGGCGAGCTGTCGCAGCATCGCGTGCCGCCGCACTGCTGGCAGGTGCGAAGGTGCACCCACCACGCTCCGATCTTGACGCAGTCTTCACACTCCTTTTGCTTGGGGTGCTTGACGTCCTTGATCTGTTCAATGTGCGCGCAGGCAGCGTTTGGAGACATAGTGGTTTCGATTTGAGAAATGACTGCTGATCAGGTTCTGAGGTCGGCGATCGGTGGTGTCGTAAACGGCTTCTCTTCAGTGAAGGCCGCCTTTACGTCGGCGAATGGTACCTGGGCGCGGGCATTCTTCGCCGCCCATTGCAACGCAAAGTCTGCGACTTCTTCCCAACCCTTCTCACCGACGGTGAAATGGGTGCGGTTCGGAAATTCCCTGTAGTCCGTTATCGCTGTTGAATTCCGGTACTTCTTCACGTTTGCTCTGTTGATCGCAGCGGGAACCAGATGATCAGCACCGCCGGCGATGAAGAGCAGAGGAGCTCGTGCACCGTTGCGGTAGTTCACTTTCGACGCCGCGTTCGGATTGAGTAGCGAGAGCGCGCCTTCCCATAGCACGTGCGCCGGGCCTGGCACTGCGAGATCGTCGTAGACCTTCTTCGATTCCGTCTCGTCGAGCGAATTGGTGAATGCGTAGTGGAATTTCTCGGGACTCAGTCCGACGACCGCATTGTAAGTGAACGGATTGCCAAGGATCGAAATCGTCGAGCGAATAGTTGAGAGCGGCAGCACGGCGACTCCGGCACTCTGGGCCGAGTCGATCGCAACGCCGCACGCGCCCAATCCGCGATCGAGGAGCATCTGCACGATCAGGCCGCCGAAGGAATGACCGATCAGGATTGGCGGCCGCTCCATTGGTCTTATGATGTGATCATAGTGATCGACGATCTTCTTGAGATTGAGACCTTTGAGCGCCGATGGGTTGCGGCGAATGGACTCGATGTCTCCACTCAGTCCGGGCCACGCCGGTGCGGTGACGTTGTAGCCCGCGCGCTGGTAGCGGTCGATCCAACCCTTCCAGCTCTTGGGTGTGAGCCAGAGACCGTGAATGAGAACGATAGTCGGCCGGGGAGGGGCATTGATGTCAACGGTCATGACACACTCCTGCGATGATTTTGAGAAGAAGCATGATTTCTTGAATAGGTAGCAGACCTGTCAAGGAAAACAGGTGACTTGTTACACAGGCAGCTCAGCGCGGGACGGAGACGGCGATTGAAGTGGCGCCGCGCGCATCGAGCCAGACATGGGTCGGAGTTCGCGACATCCGCATGACGACACCCTCGCAATGTGGACAACGCGCCACCATTCCCATCCCGTGGGCGTAGACGACGAGAGCGCCCACCATCTCAGTGGCGCCGCACCCGGCGCACTTTGCTCGTGCTCCAGTGAGATCGAGTGCAAACAGCTCGCCGAGCATTCCGCCGGCGGCGTTACCATCAACGCGCAAAACGTCAGCGAACTTTTCACCGGCAGCGTGCGAATCTTCCTTGGGCACGCGCCGTGAGCCTTTCTTCCTGGGAGCTGACTTCATCCAACCTCCTTTGCATTCGCGGCTTTCAGGCAGTGCCGCCAGTTGGTCCAAAGCGTTCAGTCTTCACCAGACCTGGCTGATGTCCGAGGTCGACCAGAGTTGCGGCGACCGATTCGACGAGTGGTGTCGGGCCGCACACGAAGACGCGCGGCTTTTCCGTTGCCGGCCATGCCACCTCGGCGAGCATCATTCGGTCGATGCGTCGCCGAAAGCCGCTCCATCCTTGCGGTTGATCGCGAGTGAGAGTGTGGACGACCTCCAGGGTCTTGTCCTTGTTCGCAAGCTGTGTGAGCTCGTCACGATATATGATGTCGTCCCAGCGTCGTGATGAGTAAAGCAAACGTGCCGGTATCTGGTGCCTTGCCATGGAATTCCCAGCGCCGAGTGCTGCGTCGCGATGTCGAAGCATGGCCATCAATGGGACGATGCCCGATCCGCCCCCGACGAGCAGCAGCGGACCGCCGATAGCAACGTCCCAGACGAAGTAGCCGCCGATCGGTCCGCGAATCTCGAGCTGATCGCCGGCGCGGAGCTCCTCGGTGAGATAAGGCGACACCTCACCCTCTTCGAGTCGCTCGACGGTAAGAGCCAGGTGACGGTCTTCCGGCGGCGACGCGATCGAGTAACTACGCTCGGTTTGATATCCATCGTCAGCGGTGAGTCGCACGTCGACGTGCTGTCCGGCGCGATGACCGGGCCAGTCGGGGACATCCAGTATCACCGTCCGTGTGCGCGAAGTCTCCGGAATCACTTCGACCACCGTGCAGAGCCGCCATGCAATTCGTGTGGGTGATGAAGCCGTCACTCGTCGCCCGCATATCGCTGCTCGCGCCAGGGATCTCCGTATATGTGGTAACCGAGCGCCTCCCAGAATCCGGGAACGTTCTCTTCCATCATCACGAGCTCGCGCACCCACTTCGCGCTCTTCCAGAAGTACAGATGTGGCACCAGCAGGCGGGCGGGTCCGCCATGTTCAGCGTGAAGCGGCGCTCCGTCGTAGATAAATGCGACCCACCCCTTGCCGCCCATCAGATCCGCGAGCGGCACGTTAGTGGTGTAACCGCCATCGCACTTCGCCATCACGTATGGCGAGGGCTGGACACCTTGGGCGCCTGCCGCGGATAGAAGCGTGTCGATCGAAACGCCTTCCCAGCTCGTGCCGAACTTGGACCACTTGGTGACGCAGTGGATGTCGGTGGTGATTTTGTCCCTTGGCAGCTTCTGGAATTCGTCCCACGTCCAGCGCGCTGATTTACCGGTGGTGCTTTTGAGAGTGAAATCCCATTTGTCGAGCGCAGTCCGCGGCGTGGGACCGGCTGAGAGAACAGGAAAGTCGCGCGTCTCGTACTGGCCGGGCGGGAGGCGAGTTGCAGCTTCGCTGGTCGGACGTCGTCCGCGGAAACCTCGGGAAATCGGTGACATCGTCGCCTCTCTGGTCGAGTGCGTTGTGCAGCTCCATCATACTAAAAAGTGCTCCCTTTCGCTTAGTGCGGGGGAGCACAGCCAGACTCTGTGCGCACAATTAATCAATTGAATCAGGTGCTGCCGACAAAACGCTTGAACTTCGCGATTTCCCGAACGATTGCGGCGCGGTCGCCGTCGGTCAACGACGTCAGCGGTTGCAGGGAAACGTCCACTGAATCTTTGATGATCTCCCGCTTCCACCGGCCCACGATCTGCCCGTCGATTGTCATTACGTTGCTGCCGAGAAAGTCGAAAGCCTCACCGACTTCAGACGGACTCACTTTCGTATGTGCCGCCCGGCGATCAGCGTAGCCGACCAGGTATTCATCGTAAGTTGGCAGCAGTCTCGCGATCGGAGTTCTGGACACCGGGACGCGCGCCGTATGCGGGAACCAGTAGCTGCGGCCAGCGATGACTTCACTGTCGAAGTTCGATCCCAACGAACTGATTGCCGCTTTCGCATCGGTTTTGGTCAACCCGGACCACCACGCAAAATCATCCACCGTCGCGGGACCGCGTGTGGTGAAGTACTTCTTCGCCAGTGTGTGCAGCGCTGTGTCGCGCTCGAGCTTCTTCGTCGGCGGGACGCGCTCGTCCATTAGCGCGTAAGTGAACTGCTTGCCTCGCCTTGGGCCGCTGCAAACGAGGCCATCCAGCTCGGCATGTATCATCAGGTGCGCGAGACGTTGCGTACCGTCCGCACGCACTCCTGCCCGAGTCAAAGCATCGGCAAGCTCGCGACGGGTGAGGTACGTACTGTCGCGCAACGCCTTCGTCAGCACCGCTCGACTTCGTCGCAGCACACTGGCGTCGATA
>DASUZC010000024.1:0-6633 GCA_036377095.1 Gemmatimonadaceae bacterium | reverse complement strand
TGCACTTCAGTTTTCAGTCCGCAGTTACCGGGGTGGCGGCTGCTGCGGTTGTCCCGTTATCGAATTAACCGCAGTGTCGACGGTCTTCAGCACCTGAATCAGAATCTGCGGATTCCTGTCCAGCGTTTGTACGACGCGATTGACAATCTTGGCAACGTTGTCCAGGTCGACATAGAGGTACGCCTCGGCCATCACTCCCACGATCCCGAGCTGCACCTTCTTGATTCCGACATCGACACCGGCAGTGAGCTGCACCAGGTTCATCGCGTTGGCGTCGAGCGCCACATGAGCGCGGACGTCGGCTACCGTGAGCCCGATCGAGTCGACGGAGAGCTCAGGAATCTCCAGAATCACATCGCGATTCGGAGTTACCTGCGCATTACTGGTGAAAGTGCGCTGACCCGTTGGCTGCTGCGCAAGCGCGGGCGCCGCGGCGGCACAAAGGGCGAGTCCGGCAATCAGAATTCCAGCACGCATCGTCACCATCTCCCAGGTTGAAGGCCGTAGCCCAAACGACTCAGTCCTACTCAGCGCGTTCCTGCCTGCACTATGCTGGAAGTCAAAAGCTTCCCAGCCTTGCTCAGCGTGTATTGCACAATGGCGTTGGTCGCCGCGTCGCGGGCACGCTTCACGAGATTGCCCGCCGCATCAGTTGTCTGACTTATGACGGGCAGCTGAGTGATGTTGCCGACGACTTTCTCGGCGGCATTCTGCCCCGCTGCTGAAACGGCTTTCTCGATGATGTTGCCGGTGCCGGTATCAATCAGGCGCTGCACTCCATTGACGGTGCCCATCAGCAGGCGATTCACCAATCCACCGACGGAACCGACGGTGTTCTGCAGCGTGCTGCCTAGCTGCTGCACGATTTCCGGATGGTTGTCGATGAAGGTCAGCGTGTTATCGACGATGTAGTAGACGTCGTCGAGATCCACCAGCAGCAGCGCCTGCGCGCGCACACCCTGAATTGTCAGATCAACATTGCCGATCAGAACGTCGGCGCCGGCATCGATGCGAACGAGATTCGAGATCCGCGCGTTGAGATTGAGCTTCGCGGTGACGCTGTCGACTTTGAGAAAGATTCGGTTGACGCAGAGATTCGGAATGTCGAGCACCACGTCGAACTCGGGATACTCCTGCGAGCGGCCCGTTCCGCCAGTCACCGGACGAGTACCGGTGGGCGCGCCCGCCGCGCGCTGTCTGGCAAGACTGTCGGCGCGCAGCTGACGGTTGAACGCACGCGCGGAATCACTGGGTAAACACTGCCACGGCTGACCACTGACAGTCCGTGTCGTGCGCTGCTGTGCGCTGGTGATCGACGGAATCAATGCCGCAATTGCTAGCGTCGAAATGACGACACGCTGCGTGCTGTAGCGCATATGCAGTTTCCTCTGAGATGGAGCGAAGACGGGATTCGTCTCGCATCACGCAAAGCCGACCAACGTTGATGGCGAAATGCAAAAAGCTCGCCTTTTCCGGATAAGGCACGGATGTTGAACTCTCTCGCGTTGCATTCTCGGGAGTATCATGCGCGAAATGTCAAAAACGTACGCAGCGCTGGCGTGCGGGGCTTTGCTCGTTGTTGTAGCACCCACAGCTGCGCGGGCGCAGATCGCTGCCGACGATGCAAATACGCGCACGTGCGCCGCAATCCTCGCCAACGATAGCAGCGCCGGTGTGCGCATCGGCCCAACTGGTGACTCTGTGGCGAGGCGTGATACGACGACGCGTCCGCGAACCGACAGCGCGACATTCGGAATCGGCGGCGCGCGAAGCGGTAATCCCACCGTGCATCTTCTCGTCGGCGTCCACGCCGACGAAGTGCGTTTTGCGAAGCAGCCGCACCTTCGTGTGCGCCTGTGCTGGGGTGGCGACACGCTGAGAGTCGTGCAACGTGACAACCTTCCGTCACCGGTAGTTCCCGGCACTACCTATAGGAATGTCTACGTCGCGGTCGAGATCATCGGCAGAGTTAACGCTGAGTGTCTTTCCAACGCCATTGGCGTAGGCAATCAGCAGACGCAGCGCGCAGGTGCCGCGCAAACTCCAGCCGGTGCTACTTCGGCCGGAAGCTGCGCCTTCCTCGGCGGAACGGCAGGAGCTGGTCAGGGAAATCCAAGGCCGCCAGCGCCATGATCAATCATCATTTGATCCTCGGATCGGCGATGTTGACTGTGTGCGCGATCGCCAACGGACAGTCGCCAGCACAACCCTCGAATCAGACGCAGACGCGAACGCTAACAACCAGCCGGTCAGCGACTGATTCGACTAACGGGACTGCCGCCGGCTGCCCCGGCGGGAATGGAATCCACATCTCTTCGACGCGCGGCACCGTCACGGATTCCGCTTCGGGGACCAATCAATTCATTGGCCTCGGGGAGTCGGTCGATACGACAATGGTCGTCAACATTTCCCGACGCACCTGGACCGCCACCAATTTTGCAGCTGCGATCAGTATCGGACTGGCCGACGAACAGCGGGGACGTTACGCGATCTGCGCCGGCGTGACGGCGTTGATGCCGAGTGCGACGCTAACGCTACAGGGCGTGCGTGGTCGCGTGCATTTTGTCGCATCGCTCAAGGGTCTGAGCAATGCGCTTCGAATAACTCCGGCGCGATGAAGTCCGCAGAGCCGTGATCGACTGAATCGTCAGTCAGGATACGCCAAGGGTTGCGATAAACTTCGGCGGCCGGCGTTGCTTCGTTGCTTGCTCGAACGCGTAGGCAATCTTGATAAGCGTTGCTTCGCTCCAGGCCCTCCCAAAAAATGAAATACCCATTGGCAGCCCGTGAGCGAATCCTACCGGGACGCTGATATTCGGATATCCCGCGATCGCTGCCGGACCGGAATTCCCCTCTGAGAAGTGATCGCCAGTCAGGAGATCGGTCACCCACGCCGGTCCGCCGGCGGGCGCGATCAACGCGTCCAGATTGTATTTGTCCATCGTTGCGTCGATCCCGTCGGCGCGCGCCAGCTTGAGGTTTCCCGCCAGCTCGTCGAGATACTTCTTCTCCGTCAGCGGGCCCTTGGCCTGTGATTGGATCAGAATCTCCTGCCCGAACCACGGCATCTCCTGATCCTTGTGCTTCTCGTTGAAGTCGATGATCTCCTGCAGCGATTTGACCGGTGCTGTCGGACCGAGCGACGCGAGATATGCGTTGAGGTCTGTCTTGAACTCGTAGAGCAGGACATCGAACTCATTCTCGGCGATCTTGTTGACGTTTCCAATGTCGGCTGGATCGACGATCACAGCACCACGACTTTTCATCAACGCAATCGCATCATCCACGGCTTTATCCGCTGGCGTGGTACCCGTAAAAAACCCATTGCGGGCAACTCCAATCCTCGCACCGCGCAGTCCGTCGGCATTGAGATTGACGGTGTAGTCGGGCGCAGCAACGCCGCGGTACGCAGTTGTCGCCTGATCCCGTGAATCCATCCCCACAATCGCACCCAGGAGAATCGCCGCGTCTCGAACCGTCCTCGCCATCGGTCCCGCCGTGTCCTGAGTGTGAGAGATGGGAACGATTCCCGCTCGACTCACCAATCCAACCGTCGGCTTGATTCCCACGATTCCGTTTACTGCCGACGGACAGATGATCGACCCGTCAGTTTCGGTACCGATTGCCAGCGCACAGAGGTTCGCGGCTACCGCGGCCGCTGACCCAGAGCTCGAGCCGCATGGATTGCGATCCAGTACGTAAGGATTTTTAGCCTGACCTCCGCGCGCGCTCCACCCGCTCGTCGAATGCGTAGAGCGAAAGTTCGCCCACTCGCTCAGATTCGCCTTACCAAGCAACACCGCCCCGGCCGCGCGCAACTTGGCGGCGACGGTCGAGTCCTGCAGCGGATGAGACCCTGCGAGAGCGAGCGATCCCGCTGTCGTCGTCATCCGATCGGCAGTGTCGAGGTTGTCCTTCAGCAAAATCGGGATCCCGTGCAAAGGCCCGCGAACGCGCCCGGCTTTACGTTCTCGATCCAGCGAAGCAGCGATCGCCAGCGCCTCCGGATTCGTCTCGATCACATGGCGTAACGCTGGCCCTTTTCGATCGAGCGCGGCGATGCGATCGAGATAACTCTGAGTAATCGAGCGCGACGTCATGCGGCCCGACGCCATCCATCTCTGGAGGTCGCCGATCGTCGCTTCTTCCGGCTCGAACGGCGCGATGTTGAAACGACCGCTGTCGCGGCCGCTCGCGATCAGTCCGATCTCGTTGGCGAAAAGCGGCTTGCCATTAGCGGCCAATGCCGCGCCGACTGCGCTCACACGCAGGAAGTCCCTACGATCCATTTTGTTCACTCCACGGGTGGTGGGGGTGACAGCCCGCTATATCGGCAACGGTGAGATCTGAGCAGGTGCGGAGAATCGTTCCACAATTCTGACAGATCAACTTGCACTTGAACTGCCGGACATTCGTCGACCCGCAGACATCGCAAGCATCGTCGTTCATCAATCGAAATCCAATCCGACATTCAAGGCCGGCGCGGAGTGAGTGAGCGCCCCGATCGAGATCCAGTCGACGCCCGTTTCCGCGATCTCACGCACCGTATCGATCGTCACTCCACCTGACGCCTCGGTTACAGCCCGACGATTCACCAGCTTCACGCCTTCGCGCAGTTGTGTCAGGTCCATGTTGTCGAACATGATCACGTCTACACCGGCATCGAGCGCCGCCCGGACGTGCTCGATTGTCTCACACTCCACTTCGACCTTCATTCCGGCTGGCGCCAACGCCCGCGCGCGTCGCACAGCCAACGAGATGTCGAACTCGACCGTCGCCAAATGGTTGTCCTTGATCAACACTGACGCCGCCAGGTCCATTCGGTGATTCAATCCACCGCCGCACCTCACGGCGTACTTCTCCAGTCGGCGATAAAGCGGCGTCGTCTTTCGCGTGTCGAGGATGTGCGCTCCCGTGCCGGCAATCGCGTCGACATAACGCGCGGTCATTGTCGCAATCCCCGAAAGCTTCTGCACGAAGTTCAACGCTACCCGCTCAGCAGACAGCATCCCGCGCGCGTGCCCCGACAGGAACATCACCGGAGTCTGCGGCTGGACTCGTGAGCCATCCGGGTGATCTACTCTTATCGTTATGGCACGATCGAGCTGCTCGAAAGCCTCGATCGCCAGCGGCAAGCCGGAAATGACGCCGCTCGGCCGCGACATCAGACGACACCGCGCCCGGCGGTTCGACGTCACTGTCGCCGCGGTGGTGATGTCGTGTTTGGTATCGTCTTCCTCCAGCGCCTGTGCCACGAGGAGCGATAGCTCTTTTCTTGTGAGTGGGAAGTGGAGTCCCTCTTCCCAGAAGAACCCGTGACTGGCCAGCTGCTCTTCCCGATCTTCGCTCATTCGCCCGGGTCCTCCGAAGCCCCGGGAACAGGAGAGAGCGGCGTCTGCCCGCCGATCGCGATCATGCGCTCGATCGCCAGCCGCGCTTTGTTGGCGATCTCTACCGGCACCGTGATGTGGTGCTCCATCCGTTGCAGCGAGCTGAGTACTTTCGGCAGCGTCGTCACCTTCATGAACGCGCAGACGGCGGCTGGATTGGCGGGCAGAAATGTCTTGCCCGGATTTTCCCTGCGCAGTCGATGCAGAATCCCTACCTCGGTGGCAACGATGAACTCATCGTTGTCAGAAATCTTCGGCCGCTTGATCATTCCTTCCGTGGAGAGAATCTGTACTCCCACCGGATCGATATCGCCCGCCGAGACTGCTTCCACGACGCTGGTCGCGCAGCCGCACTCCGGATGAATGAGAAACTCCGCGCCGGGATGGGCCGAACGCTGGAGACGAATGTCCTCGGGATCTATGCCGGCGTGCACATGACACTCTCCCATCCACACGTGCATGTTCTTCCGCCCGGTGATACGTCTGACGTGCGCACCGAGGAACATGTCGGGGAGGAACAGAATCTCCTTGTCGGCGGGGATGGTGTTGACGACCTCCACCGCGTTACCCGAGGTACAGCAGTAATCGCTCTCCGCTTTTACGTCCGCCGTGGTGTTGACGTAGGAGACGACGACGGCACCAGGGTGCTCCGCTTTCCATTGCCGCAGTTGATCCCCATCGATCGTTGCCGCCAACGAGCAGCCAGCAGCGAGGTCCGGAAGGAGGACGGTTTTCTGTGGTGACAGAACTGCCGCCGTCTCCGCCATGAAATGCACGCCGCAAAAAACTATTACGTCCGCTTTTGTTTTTGCCGCTTCGCGGCTCAGCCCCAGTGAATCACCGACGAAGTCAGCGACGTCCTGTACCTCGGGCCGCTCGTAGTTGTGCGCGAGGATCACTGCATTTCGCTCGCGCGCGAGGTGCGTGATCTCTTCGTGCAGCTCTTTGTAAAGCTTTGCTGTGGTATCTACCATTCGATATGCCGGCCCGTCCACTTCCTTTTGGCGCGGGGGAAATCACTTCTATAATGGCCGCCCCGCGACTCCTTTCTCAACAGGGCAGCGTCAGCGATCAGTCGAGACGTCTGCACCATGTTTGCCTCTTCTGTCGCCCCCTGCGGCAATCGGGACTCTATCTCGTCCAGCTTGGCTAAGCCGAGCCGCAGACCCTTGGCGCTTCGATCGATGCCACAGTAGTCCCACATAACCTGACGCACGCTATCAGCCGCAACCTGTGCTGCGCC
>DASUZC010000023.1:0-8915 GCA_036377095.1 Gemmatimonadaceae bacterium | reverse complement strand
TACCCGCTTCCCGTTTCCCGCTACCCGCTTCCTGCTTCCCGCTTCCCGCTTCCCGCTCCCCGCTTCCCGCGTCCCAAGCTCCATTTCAACGCAGGCGGGGTAATCAACGTCGTTAACATCACCATGATCACGACCGCCGAGTAGGTCGCAGTATCGATGATGTGCTCGCCGCGCACGAGCAGAGTCAGGCCGATGTTGGCGAAGATGAGACCAACCTCGCCGCGAGGGATCATCCCTATTCCGATCGATAGCCAGTCGAGTCGTGTGCCGAGGGCACCGAGTGCGCATGCTTGTTTGCCAATGATCGCCGCGGCGGTGAGTGCTGCTGCGAGGCCAAGGATCGCCGGTCGCATCAGCGCGCTCAGATCGACGCGCATTCCCATCACCACGAAGAAAACAGGGACGAGGAAAGCGGAGATCGGTCGGACGAGATCCTCGAGCTGATGTTCCTCTTTCGCCGCCAGCTCTCGGTAATGCACATCCTCTAGAAACAGTCCCGCCGCGTACGCACCGACAATTGGCGCTAATCCAATAACTGATGCGAGCCAGGCGAGTGTGAAACAGAACACCAGCGCCGTCGCCAACAATACGCCGCTCCCCCGCAGTCGCGATGCGAATCCGAATAGCCTCGGCGAAAATACGACGCCAACTGTGAGCGCGCCGAAGAGAAACAGGAGCGCTTTGACGAGTACCCACGCGAGGGCGCCGTAGGAAAGCGCGGCGCCAGAGTCGGCAGCGGCGATTACAGCCGCAACTGCAGCGAGCACTACCAATCCCAGCACGTCGTCAATGACCGCAGCGCCAAGAATTATTCGCGCTTCAGGCGATTGCGCACGATTCAGATCCTTGAGCACACGCGCGGTGATGCCGACACTCGTCGCAGTCAGCACCGCTCCAAGAAATGCGTGGACGTAGACGCTGTGCTCCGGCAACAACAGCGATCCGACCCACCAGCCGAGCGCCCACGGCGTGATGACGCCCAGGACGGCTACTATAAGAGAGCGCACTCCCACCTGCATCATGTCGCGCACTGTCGATTCGAGTCCGACCTCGAACAGCAGGATCACTGCGCCGAGCTGTGCCAGCACACCGATCGTCGCGTTGTTGGTGATGAACTGGAACCAGTCGACACCGATTAGCGGGAGGTTGCCGACGATCACACCAATAACGAGCTCGCCGAGCACCGCCGGTTGTCCGATGCGCTGAGCGACGTCGCCGCCGAGCTTGGCGGCGGCGAGAATGACGGCGAGCGCCAGCACGACAGGCGCTAGTGTGTCTACGTGCGAAGCGGCCGCGGCCGGCGCCTGCGCCTGCGTCAGTGTGAGGAGCATTATTGGCGCAGAATGATCGCGTCCGACTGGGGAACCCGCCAGACTGAGTTGTTGCCGCTTAACGCGGGCTAAGCTGGCCCGGTCAATGCGTCCTTTAGTAGTCCCGAAGAGGTGCGAGTAGCAGTTAATGGTGTCTACAATTCAGATCGATTGTCCACTCGCGCTTACTCTCGCCGAGAAGCTGCGGTACGCCCGGCACGACCTCACTCTGCGCTGGCTCGAGCGCATTGCCAGTCGAGTCTCGCTCGAGCGCAATCAGGTCTTCCCCACCAGGGAGCTGCTCAATCACGTGCCGCTCCTCATCGACGGCGTCGCTGATTACGTCAGCAATCCCGCCGCCGAGATTGGCGTGCACATGCCAGTCGTCGCCAAAGCGATGGAACTGGGCGAGCTCCGCCACAAGCAGGGCTTCGACGCCTACGAGATCCTCAAGGAATACGAATTCCTCGGCGGAATACTATTCGAGTTTTTCACGACCACGGTGCAACAAATCGCGGAGCCGTGCGAGAAAGGTGAGCTGATGGCGTGCAGCTCGCGACTCTACCGCGCGATCACGATCATCCAGCAGTCGACGATGACTCACTTTCTGCTGCTCGCCGACAAGAGAGTGTCGGAGCGCGAGGAGCGGCTTCGTGCATTCAACCGCGTCGTCTCGCACGAGATCAAGAACCGCATCAATTCCGTGCTAGGTGCGGGGCAAGTTTTGGACGAGCTCTCGGAAATGCCGGCTGCAAAGCGTGAGGAGCTCCTCGACATCATCCTCAGAAACGCTCGCGAGATGCGCCACACGGTCGAAAATGTTCTCGTGTTGGCGCGCACTGACAACGCTGATGTCCGCCAGCACAGGAACGTGAAACTGACAGAGGCTGTGCGTGAAGCCGTGCGTCAGGTGCGCGAGGCAGCTCAGCGCGCGAAGATCGAGATCCGCGTGCCGCCGGACATGCCCGACATCGAGGTGAGCGCCGCCGTAATCGAGTTGTGCGTCAAGAACTACTTGTCGAACGCCATCAAATACGCGGACCCGGCCAAAGAAACCCGATTTGCGGAGATCCGAGGTTTCGAGCAGCAGAACGAAGCCGGGGAACGCGAGATCGTCCTACAGGTATGCGACAACGGCATCGGCGTTCCCGCCGATAAGATCGACCATTTGTTCGAGCGGTTTTACCGCGCCCACGAAGGAATGACCGCGGTCGAGGGGACCGGTCTCGGTCTCAGCATCGTACGCGAAATCGTAGAAGCTCAGGGTGGTCGCGCCTGGTTCGAGCAGCCGCCGGAGGGCGGCACTGTCTTCGCGATTGCGCTTCCGCTCAGGCGGGAAGCGGGAAGCGAGAGGCGCGAAGCGACGGGCGAGCCGGAGGCCGCGGAACCATCAAAAGTAGAGCGATCCAGTCCTGGTTGACCTCGCGCGAATTTCGCGCTAACTCCTAGGCATGTTCCGGAAACCCCGCGACGACGAAATCGACGTCTTCGGCGTTACACACCGCGGCAAGGTGCGCCCGACCAATCAGGATCACTTCCTCATCGGGTCGCTTCATCAGCGGTTTACCCTCATTCAATCCAGCCTCTCCGATTCCACCGAAAGGCCGGTCGCTGAGGATCGGCTTGCTGCGCTGATGATGGTTGCCGACGGTGTCGGCGGCGGACGAAAGGGTGAGGCGGCGAGTCAGATCGCCGTCGAGGAGCTATCGCAGTACATCACGGAGAGCGTGCGCTGCTACTACAGCGCCGAGACTGGTGATACCGATTTCACGCAGGCGCTCGAGGCGGCGGCATTCAAGTGCCACCGTGCAGTGCAGGAGCGCGCGCAGGCGGATCCCGATTACCACGGCATGGCGACGACGCTCACACTATGGATTGGAGTCTGGCCGTGGTGTTATCTGCTCCAGGTCGGTGACTCGCGCTACTATCAGTTCCGTCAGGACAAGCTGATTCAGATCTCGCGCGATCAGACCATGGCGCAGGAGCTGATCGACAGCGGCATGTTCGCGGCGGCCGTTAACAAGACCGGGCTTGCCAACATTCTCTCCAGCTCCATTGGCGGACCTGAGACGTCGCCGGTCGTGAAACGGCTTCCCAACTCCTGGAACACCGTGCACATGATCTGCACCGACGGTCTCACCAAGCACGTCTCCGACGAGCGCATCGCCGAGCGTCTGCGCGAAATGACGTCGGCGAAGGACGTGTGTGAGCACTTAGTGCAGGATGCGCTCGAGGGTGGAGGCACTGACAACGTCACTGTCGTCGTCGGCCGCCCGGTTGCTGCGAAAGAAATGCTCGATCCTGCCAGCGAGACTGGAGAGGAAATAACGATTACGGCAGAAGCTCAGAACGCTGCCTGAAACTACCGCTTCCCGTTACCTGTTACCCGTTACCCGTTTCCCGCTTTCCGTTTCCCGCTTTTCGTTTCCCGCTTCCCGCTTCCCTCTAAATCCCCAACCAGTCCCGCGCCGGCTGCTCCTCGCGGAAGACTTCGATCGTCTGACCCAGTCCCTCCGCGCGCAATGCGAACATGCGCGCCATCCCGAACACGCCGTCGTCGGTTGCAACCATCGCCCGGCGCGTGCCTGGCGCGAAGAATTGATCGAGCGATGTTTCGTTGATCATGCCGGTGGTGACGACGATTTCAGTAACGCCGGTCAGATCTGTCAGCTGACGATAGGTGGGATCGAAGCGCGGGTCACTGCGCAGCTGCTGATTGTGCTCGTGGACCTCGGTGTCTGTAACTGCGCCCCACAGACGACTGATGATAAGCCGTCGCTGGGAATCGATTTCGTAATTGAAAGGCAACTTTCTCTCTGGCTCACAGGTCAAATCCGACAAACACCACAACGTAACGGACGTACATTGCCCGCGCATGCCGTCATCTGTTTGTTCCAGTCGCAACGAAATTCGAGGCGACACTTTGCGGGACGACCTTTTCGATTTGCAGCAAGACCGCAATCGACGAACTCTTTGGAGAGCTTTGTTACTTTGAGTGTCGACAATCAACACTCTCAATCAAAGAACGCGGATCATGTCAGTCGTAGAATTGGAAAACGATGCCGTCGTTGATTACGTGCAGACAGCTTCTGTCAGGCGGATAACGGCACCCGAGCTCGCCGATGTCATCAACGATCTCGTCTTCGATCTCACCGAGACCGTAAACGACGGATCGCCGCTCGGCTTCATGCCGCCCATCACTCTGGAGACGGCGCGCGCTTACTGGATCTCGTTGCTGCCCGAGCTCCGCTCTGGCCGCCGGATTCTGCTCGTCGCCGATTACGCCGATTCCGTCGTCGGCTCCGCGCAGCTCGCGCTATCTCGCCGCGGAAATTCGCCGCACCGCGCCGAAGTCGAAAAAGTCTTCGTATCGCGCGTGGCGAGAGGGCGGGGTGTGGGAACGGCGCTGATGAATGCGGTACACGATGCTGCACTGCAGCATGGCCGCACGCTGCTGACGCTCAACACGCGCTACGACGAGCCGCCGCATCACTGGTACAAGACGCTCGGCTACAAGGAAGTCGGCGTTATTCCGGGTTGGACGATCGGACCGCATGGGGAGCGGTACGATCACATCACGCTATACAAAGAGCTGAGCGCGAAGTAACGCTTTCCGTTATCCGTTATGCGTTGCCCGCTTCGCGCTTCCCGCTTCCCGCTACGCGTAGGGCCTTTGCACCGCTTGCGCGTCGGCGGTTCGGTCTACGAACGGCTGCGTTGTCTTAGCGGTCCGCGAAGAGTGAAGCGAGTCGTCGAACAGCGTCATCAGCTTGTCAAAACCGCGCGCGGCGTTTTCCGGATCGTGCACCTGCCGGCCGGGAATCATCCACCCGTGTTTCGCCTCGTACACTTCGCTCTCGTAGTCACCGCTCCATGATCTGAGCGCCCACTCGAATTTCTCGATCGATTCCATCGGCATGCTGTGATCGTGATCGGCATGGCCGAAGTACAGACGAGCACGAACGCGCGGCAAAACCAGGTGCGGGCTGTCGTGCGTGTCGGTGAACAATCCACCGCCGTGGAACGAAGCGGCGGCGGCGATGCGGTCGGGACGCGCCGCGGCAACCTCCAGCGCAAATTTGCCGGCGAAGCAAAAACCAACGACTCCGATCGGTCCGCTCACGAACTCCTGCGCCGATAGCCACTCAACGAATGCCATTCCATCGCGCGCCATTGCGTGCGGAGTCAGCGGCGCCTTGAGCTGCTTGAAGCGCTCCTGACCACGCTCGCTGGCGAACTCGACGTCGTCGGGATAAACCGGCGGCTTCGATACGCGATAGAAAATGTTGGGGGTCAGAACGACGTAGCCGCGTTGGGCGATTGTCTTTGATTGCTCGGCGAATGCTGGTCTGAAGCCGAGGCCGTCGGTGAGGTTGATGACGGCGGGGAGGGGATCACTGGACTCCGGACGGGTGAGAAATGCATCCACGACTCCGTCCGGAGTCTTTATTTCGATATTTTCTTCGATCATGCCTGATCCCTCCTGTGAAGCGTGTTAGTTCCAGCTAAAAGAGCTGCGTGCGCGCCAATATTCAGCGGAGCCGATGGAGATTGACCGCAACTGCCGCTCCAGATCATCGTCAAAAGGAAACCCAACCGCTTCCCCACTTTCCCGAATCTGCGCCACCGTCGCCGCACCCGTCAACACAATATTGGCCCACGGCCGAGCCAGCGCAGCCGCCAGGGCCAGCCTTTCTATGGTAGTGGCCCGGGACTCAGCAATGACGCCGATTCGCTCGACCAGCGGATAGAGCGCTTCGTTTTCATTTCGGTTGAGGTGGGTTAGCCTCCCGTTCGCCAGCGACTCTTTCACGACAACTTTCATACCCGCTGCCTGGGCCTGCTGGAGCGCGGACTCCGCTCCACGCTCGAGAACGTTCCAGGTCGCCTGTATCGAGTCGAAGACTCGTACGCCGTCGCGCTCGACTGCGATGGATCGACGAATGGCGACGTCCTGCCCCGCTCCACTGACGCTCAATCCCGCTTTAACGCCCTTTTCACGAAGTCGCGCAATCGAATTGATGAGGGCGTCATCGTCCAGCGTCTTGCCCTCGGCGGTCACCGAGTGGATTTGATAGAGCGACAGATATGGTCCCAGCCGTTGCAAACTCTCGGCGAACTGTCGCTCAAAGGCAGCAAGCGAGTGATCCTTGATCTCGTGCTGCGCGGCCGTCGTCGACCACCCGGCCGTGTACGTATATCCCCATTTCGAGGCGACGGTGATGTCGCCCGGCGCAAGCTGTCGCTTGCGTATCCATGACGCGAGGAAATCTTCCGCGCGGCCGTATGAGCGTGCGGCATCGATGTAGCGAATGCCGGTCTCGAATGCAGCGTCGAGAACGGCGTGCGCGTGCGCTTCCATAGTGGACGGATCGTAGTTTCCGGCGAGATCCGTCGCGTGATTCAAGGTCACGTAGCCGGGGCGGCCGAGTGCGGCGAGGCCGAGGCCGAGTCGAGCTGGCATTGGCTTAGAAGTTAGCTGAGACAGACCGGCGACCGTGGACAGAATAAGACAACGGCATGCTAGGCGCTGACCGCTGCACGCTGACCGCTTACCGCTGCAATCAACCAGACAGATCCTTGTGGAGGCCTGGTGAAAACAGTGCAGTTCCTCTCACGCCAGTGAGACCTGTCTGGTCGTAGGCAGCGGTCAGCGGTCAGCGATAGAAGCGGTCAGCGCCTAGCATGCAGTAGTCTTATTCCGTAAGCAGCAAGACAGACCATCTGGTCGTAGGATTTGCGTGCAGCCGACCACTTGCCGCACTGAGTGCCCGGCTCCCATTCTTGAACACACTATGATTTCCTCCTTTTCACGGCTCGCAGTTGGCACCGCTCTCATTGGTACAGTCATCGCCGGTGCGGGAAGTATCTCGCCGCCGCGTGTGACAATCGACACCGGCACGCTGGGGGGAGTCGTTGATTCTGCGAGCGGAGTGCTGGTCTTTCGCGGCATCCCCTACGCCGCGCCACCAGTCGGCAGTTTGCGCTGGCGTCCTCCGCAACCCGCCGCGCACTGGAAGGGTGTGCGCGATGCGAGCAAGCTCGGACACAACTGTACGCAGCATCAGCCGTACGACGACATCGATCCGTTCACCGCCGGTGTTTCGGAAGATTGTCTTTACTTGAACGTGTGGACTTCTTCGCTCGGCACCAAGGCGCCGAAGCGTCCCGTCCTCGTCTGGATCCACGGTGGCGGATTCTGGGCTGGGTTTGGCGGTGAAGAGCGACACAACGGTGCGCCGCTGGCGAAGAAAGGCGCTGTCGTCGTCACCGTGAATTATCGGCTGGGCGCGTTTGGTTTTCTCGCGCATCCTGCTCTCGCTGCAGAATCGCCGCATCATTCGGCCGGCAACTACGGGCTGCTGGATCAGATCGAAGCACTCAAGTGGGTGAAGCGCAACATCGCTCGCTTCGGCGGCGATCCATCACGCGTGACGATCTTCGGCGAATCTGCCGGTGGCATGAGCGTCGGCTCGCTGATCGCATCGCCATTGGCGAAGGGACTGTTCCAGCGCGCGATTCTCGAGAGCGGAACGGGCGTGAGCGGAATTGGCATGCAGTCGAGCGACACCGCACGTGCAATTGCGCTGCGGTTTGCGGATTCGGTGAAGGTGAGCGGGACCGGGGCTGAAGCAGCGAGACAGCTGCGCGCGCTCGATGCGACGATGCTGCTCAACGCCTCGCTCCACATTGGACCACAGTACTCACCGCAGTTTTTCCCGGTGATCGAGGGTTGGGTGCTACCGCACGCGGTCGACAGTGCTTTGCTGACCGGAAAAGCGAATCTCGTTCCCGTCATCGTCGGCACCAATCGCGATGAAGGCGACGAGTGGATGGGAGCGCCGTCGCGCGCGTTCGCGCGACTGACGTCGGCGCGCGGAGTGCCGACTTACCTGTACATCTTCTCGCGCGTCGGGGAGGACAGCGCCAATCGCGCGCGCGGCGCCTACCACAGCGCCGAGATTACGTTCGTGTTCGGCCGGCCGCATCCGATTCTGGTGAGCGCGGGTGCGACGCCCTACGACTCGACTGTCGCAGAAGCGATGAGTGATTACTGGGTCGCATTCGCGGCCAGTGGTGATCCGAACGGACCACCTACCGCCGGCAAGTGGCCGACCTGGCCGCGCTATAGTGCGGCAACCGATGCTCTATTGGAGATTGGACCGAATATCGGCGCACGAACGCTGGTGAAGCGTGCGGTCTACGATTCGCTCGATGCTTTAGCGCGATTGCGCGACAGGCTCCGCCCGCTCCGCTAGCACTCCGGCTACCATATCGAGCGAGCTTCCCGCCGCTTCCAGCGCAACGGCCACATGGTACATCAGGTCCGCCGCTTCCGACGCGGCGCGATCGCGATCCCCTTCCACGCAAGCAGTTATGAGCTCCGCCGTTTCCTCACCCATCTTTTTGAGACGGAGATTTCTGTCGCGCAGCAGGCGCTGAGTGTAACTCGACGACGCCTCCGCCTGCTCGCTCGATCCGGCGTTAGCCGCAACAACTGATTGATCGTTCATCGCCGCATGACGGGCGGCGATGGTCGCCGCCAGGGCGGACCAGACAGTTGGCGCCCCGCCGGCGTCGTCGAAGCACGAAACAGCGCCGCTG
>DASUZC010000022.1:0-6217 GCA_036377095.1 Gemmatimonadaceae bacterium | reverse complement strand
ATGACGCGTTTTCGTAGCCAGACGACAGAGACTGCCGGCATCGAGAACACGGCTGGTTTCACGGACGATACTCGTGCATTCTGTTCGATCCCGGCGCGCCACGACCTCGCGCGGCGCGTCGATGCAAACTATCTCGCCGGCCTTGTGGCCCGACACGTGATCGACATGACGGACGCGCGAGAGATGGCACGCTTGATGGCATACGAGCTGGCGAAGCGCGCGTACCGGTTGACGGAGGCATCCAAGACCAATGACTGAGCGAATCATATCCCGTCGTGAGTTCATCACTAGCGCAGCGGCAGCGGGAATACTCGCCGGCGGTTCATGCACCGGCGCCCGGACAATGGGTGCGACGCTGTCGCCGAACGCCGGCATCGCGGAGCCGCTCCTCAAATTGGGAGTTGCCAGCTATTCCCTGCGCAACTTTCCACGCGAGCAGGCAATCGAAATGACGCGCTCGCTCGGCGTCACGTACATCAACTTCAAGTCCGTGCATCTGCCGTACGAGGCAAGTGCCGCGGAGTTCGCGGCCGCGCGCGGCCAGCTCGCCGCTGCGGGACTCCAGCTGGTCGGTGGCGGGATGATCACCTTCGAGACAGACACCGACGATGGTGTCCGAAAGTACTTCGACTATGCGAGGGCGGCCGGGATGCCGACCATCGTCTGCACGTGCAAGCCGACGATGTTACCTCGGATCGAGAAATTCGCGCGGGAGTACAACATCAAGATCGCGATTCACAATCACGGACCGGAGGACGAGAACTTCCCGTCGCCGTACGATGTGTTGAAGGCAGTGAAGGGAATGGATTCGCGGATGGGACTCTGCGTGGACCTCGGTCACACCGTGCGTGCCGGTACAGATCCGGTGCAGGCTGTCGCTGACGCGGGCCCGCGAGTTCTCGACATGCACGCCAAGGACTTGCGTGACTTTAAATCGGCGGACAGCCAATGCATTGTCGGGGAAGGCAAGATTCCGATTGCCGACGTGTTCCGGCAGCTGCGAGCAATCGGGTTCACCGGTTATGTAAACCTCGAGTACGAGATCGAGCCGGATAATCCGCTGCCGGGCATGCGCCAGTCGTTTGCCTACATGCGGGGGGTGTCGGCAGGGCTCACTACGCGGGGTTCATGATCTTCCGGCTGCAGTTGGTGACTGGCCAGTGCAGCTCACAACAAATCTGCGCCTCTCAGCGTATCCAGCTAGTAAATCTCGGTAGGCGATCGGCAGACGCTGTCGATCAGAGATTGAATCCAGACCCGTGAGAGGGGAACGCATTAGATGAGCAACCAGTCGATCAGGCGCGCACCGATGATCGTTGCAGTCGCGGCGGCAGTGATCGCAGCGTGCACCAGCGGCGATTCGGAAACGGCTTACGCCCGGGCTGCCACGTCAACGAGCGTTCCGGGCACCTCCGTAGTCAGGACGAGCACCTCGAGCCAGGCGGCGCTTCGCCTGGTGCTGGCGCCTGCAGGCAGCGCGGCACGCTATCGTGTGCGCGAGCAGCTAATGGGACATGATTTGCCCAATGATGCAGTGGGCGAGACGAAGAACGTGACCGGCGCGATTGCTTTCGACGCCAGCGGTAAAGTGATTCGTGACGAATCGAAATTCACGCTTGACGCGGGTACATTCGTTAGCGATCAGAATCGTCGCGACGGTTATGTAAGAGGCCGACTCCTGGAGTCTCAGGATTATCCGACGATCACTTTCGTCCCCACGGAAATTCGGGGCGTTAAATTGCCGATGCCCAAGTCGGGAACCGCGCAAATCCAAATGCTCGGCGATCTCACGGTGCACGGGGTGACTCGCCCGACGGTGTGGAGCGGTACCGCCCAGTTCAATAACTCCGGCGTCACCGGGACTGCTTCGACTTCCTTTACTTTCGAAGATATCCAGATGGATCAGCCTCGCGTTCCGGTGCTGTTGAGCGTAGCCGATACGATCAAGCTCGAGATCGACTTCAACCTCATTCAGCAGAAGTAGCGAGCCTTCTTGGCACGGGGAAACGACACGGGCACTCCATCGGGAGCGCCCGTTGTTGCATGCGCCATATCTTGAAACCAGGTCAGTCTGGGCCTCTCGACCGCCTCGCACCATCAGCACGGGTGATAGAAAAACGACATCAGGGTGATATGAAATCGACATATCGCTCGGCTAGCGACACACTCATGTTTACTTCCTTCACGCGTGCTTGCTCCCACCCGGACGGAGGTTCGTATGAATCGATTACTAATCGGCACCTGTAGCGCTCTTCTTGTCGCGGCGATCGCGGCCGAGGGATGCGGCGCCGGTCCAAAGCCCGTGCAGACGGTGACTCCCGTTCGTGCGATACCGCCACAGCCTGTGAGGGACGCAAGTGGAAACATTCTTACAGTTCCCGTCACGGTCCCAGATGGAACGGAATTCACGGTGCAGACGCTTGAATTCTTAACAAGCGAGACTGCGAACACCGGTGACCAGGTTCAACTAGAGGTCGACAACAATCTGGTCGTCGACGGTGCAATTGTCATTGCAGCAGGAACCCCTGTAAGGGGGACAATCGCGAACGTGACCCGAGCGAGTCGAATGGGGCGGTCCGGCAGTATCAGTCTTCGCATCGAATCGACTCAGGCTGTTGACGAACAGCGGATACCTGTTCGTGCCACGAAAGGTCAGACGGAGGGCGATAAGACCGGCAGTACTATCGCACTTAGTTTGATCGTGAGCCCGCTGTTCCTCCTAAGAAGAGGGAACGACGTTGCCTATCAGCCGGGGACAAAAATCCCTGTTTATACTGATGGGAAGTTGCAGATTCGCGCATGGAGGCGCTGACATCAGTCGTGTTCTCCGCAGCAACCAATCGGAGTCCCTGGTGGCAGCTGAATGACGGCTGTCGTGCGCGGGGGTGCGATGCGCCGGTCCAACCAGTTGCGCGCGTCACGCACGACGGCGGCATTCGCGGCACGATCCTCAGCATCGGTTGCGCTCGCCGCCGTGAGCCGGACCGACAATCGACTCAGTTGGTCCTCAGCGATGGCGCGAGCGTCTGCTGTCGCCCGTGGATTGCTCGACAGACTGAGCAGAGCATCGACAACCGCCCGTCGAGACGCGCGGCGAAGGGCAGCCTCATATGGCGTCGAAGCCTTCGCGCTCGAAAAAACTGATTCGACCATCGAGCGCATGACTTCGTCGGCCGATGGCGCGGCGGGATTCCGCGCGTGAAACGCAATCATTCGTTCGACGCGCTCCGGTTGCAACAAACCATCGGCGACGTAGCCGCTCAGCGCTCGCGCGACCGCCAGCGGATCGAACACGATGCCGGCCGGTGAGTCGAACGACCATCCACCGGTGAATCCATAAGGCGATGGTGGCAGCTTGGCGAGAATGCGCTCGGGGATTGCGAGCGCCTTAGGCTGGATGGCGGCGAGCAGTGCTGCGAGCGCTTGACGCTGTTTGGCGGGTTCGACGATCGCCGCCGGAGTTTGCGGGTCGCCGCGCAGCGCAAAACTGTAAATCATCCCGCCCACCGCCTTGATCGCGCCTTCGATTGCGTAGCGGTGATGGAGATAGACCGGCACCAAGCGCTGGTTGAGCGTCCACATCGGATCACCGGCCGCGATCACGCTTTCATCGAACCTGGCAAGCAACACATCGCGGAGCGCACTCTCTCGCTCAAGCTCCGTGACGGCGTCGGCGCCATTGAGCCAGCGCGTGACTTCGGGAATCACTCCCGCGTCGGCATCACGGTCGCTGAGGAAGGAGACGCCTTTGCTGATTGCGTCTCTCACCAACGCATTGAGCCCCGCTTTTTCCTCGGCGGGGGATGCGAACTGCGTGTAGCTGTAACGGACGGCGAGTGTGTCGTAGGCGCCAGTGCCAGTCCTCCAAGCCTGTGATGCGTCTATAGTGCCGTCTTTGCGCAGAGTCACCAGCGGCCCGGGATAGTCCATCACACTAGCCCGCCCGTAGGTGTGTGAGATGTAGTTGTGCGCAAATCCCAGTGTATGTCCCATCTCATGCGCGAGGTGCTGGCGTCGACGTGACATCGTGAACTCAGTGCCGTTCACCTTTGGATCCAGCGACGTAATCCAGTCCTGAGTGGCATCGTCCAGCGCCGGCTCCAGTCCCGCAAAGATGTTGTAGTCGGTGATGGAGCGGTACGAGTCCATCTTGAGTGCCGCCTTGATGATCTCGCCCGTACGCGGATCCACGAACGACTGCCCGACGGAGAAGCCCGGCTCGCTGCGGTGCACCCACTGAATGACGGAGTAGCGTGCGTCCATCGGATCGACATCGTCGGGCAGATCCTCCACGCGGATCGCGTTCCGGAAGCCTGCCGCCTCGAACGTCGTGTTCCACCAGCTCGCGCCCTGTCTGAACGCGGTTCTGTAAGGCTCGGGAATGGCGCGATCGAGATAATACACGATCGGCTTCACCGGCTCGGAGATCGCCGCAGTGGGATCCTTCTTTTCGAGGCGCCAGCGCGCCACCCACCTGATGAATGGCTGGCGATTGAACGGTTGCGAGAAATCATAAAAGGTGAGCGGAAACACACCGACGCGCGGGTCGAAGGCGCGCGGTTTGTAATTGTCGTCGGGAAGCTCGACGAATGAATGATGCTCGCGCAGCGTTAGCGCGCGCCCGTCTGGAGTATGACGCGAAATATCGGGCCCGGGCGCGTCACTCTCGAAAGTGAGCATCGCTTCCACTTCCGTGTTCTTCGGAAATGCTTTCGTTCGTGGAGTGTAGATCGCGCTCCGATTCCGATCGAGGCGAAATGAGCCCTGCTGGGCAGTCTGTATCGCGCCGCGGACATTGAAGACGTCCTGCAGCACGAAGTCCGTCGCGTCGATGAGTATGCGTCCGTTCTCTTCTGCCAGAATCGGAAATGCGGCAAGCACCGAGCTGGCGAACGATTCTGCGACCGCGCGCGCTTCAACGGTGTCGCGCGTAGCGCGGAAGCGAAGGTTGCGCGACACAAGGAGGAGGCGCGGGCCGAACCGCCGGAACGCAACGACGGCCTCATCGCCGGTCGTTCCCCGATCGAGGCCGCGGTCGTTGGATCCGAGCCCGGTCGAAAGCGAGTAGAGATACAGAAACTCGTTGTCGAGCCGGGTGATCTCGAAGAGCAGCTTGCCGCCGCGCTCGTCGTAGTAGAAGGGAATGAACCCGTCGTGTCGCTGGAGACCAGCGGTTTGTTGGGTGTAGGTGCGCGCAGGGGCCTGCTGGGCAAGAGCGCTGGACGCGACCGTACCGATTAACGCGCCAAAGCAGAGTGTGTATTTCATGGGCGCCAATATGTCGCCGGTGTGAGAAGAGCACGAGATAGCGGGGAGCCAAAAAAAAAGCCCCGAAAACCGGGGCTTTTGTTCAAAGAGAGAGGGACGGGCTCCTAGCGCTTCGCACCAGCCGGCAGATCCTCGCAAGCGACTCCGTCCTTGTCTCCATCGAGTCTGTTGGTGTCGTGGCCGACACCGCCGGCCTTGTCAAAAAATCGTTGCGCTTCGGCGCGCGTCGAGAAATCGGCGCAGTTGTATTCGTCCGTGTACTTAGATCCGGCCGTACCTTCCGGAACGACGTTGCCATCCTTGTCGCGCCTGACCCGGGTGATGATCTGGCCATTGGCGTCGCGCCTGATATTGCCTTGCGCATCGCGCTGAACCTTGGCCTCTGACGGCGACGATCCCTTCAGGATCTGTCCGAGGTCCCAGTCATTATTGGTCGCCTCGAGACCAAACGCACCCGCGAGAATCGCGAGCAAGCCGATCAGAATCGGCTTGATGATTTTCTTGGTCCCTTCGGAGGCGTTCGCGACGGGCTTGAATTTGGGTAGCGGCATGTCTACGACGCTGAATACAGCAGATAGGCGACGATCAAGGCGAGGACCACTATGACTACCAGCCGGACCGTCTTGTTGTCTCTAAGATTGGCCATGGCAGATAGTATTGATGTCGGCTCCCTCTCGCTAGGTTTTGTTGCAACAGTTCAGCCAGCAGTCTCAGTGGCTATCGGTCAATGACGGCCATATATCCTTCGTCGTGCCGTTGCCGGCGGCCGGGCAGCGTTAGTAAGGAGCGCCGGTTGCAATTCAGCCAGTTTCAAATAGTTTGTTCCCTACAGATCTTCACCCGTTCGGACCGAGCATGTCCAATCGACAGAGCCATAACTTCTTGTATTCGCGCGTAGTTTCCGCGAGCGTCGCGACGGCTATCGCCGCCGAGATTGGCTGTGTGTGCG
>DASUZC010000021.1:0-8996 GCA_036377095.1 Gemmatimonadaceae bacterium | reverse complement strand
CGCCGAGAACCTCGGCGAGCTGCAGAAGCTCGTTCAGGACTCGCATTGCGAGATCGGTATGGCAGTGGACCCGGACGTAGATCGTCTGGCACTGGTGTCGGATGAGGGCGTTGCCATCGGCGAGGACTACACGCTTGCACTGGCGGCCAAAGAAGTCCTCCGACATCGGAAGGGCGTCATCGTAACCAACCTGTCTACCAGCCGCATTCTCGACGACATAGCTACGGAAGCTGGAACGCGGGTTATTCGCGCCCCGGTCGGCGAGGTGAACGTGGCGACCCGCATGCGTACGGAGAACGCTCCAATCGGCGGGGAAGGCAACGGCGGGGTGATTCTTTCAGAACTGCACCTCGGTCGGGACGCACCAGTAGGTGCAGCGCTCATGCTACAGCTACTTCTCGAGGACGACCAACCCCTGTCACGGATCGTGGCCCAGTATCCCCGCTACATTATTGTTAAGGACAAGCTTGACCGTCCCAACGCCCCCCTCGACGCGGTATACGACGCCTTAAGAAAGAGCTTTCCCGACGCCGAGGTCGACACACAGGACGGCCTGCGGCTGACGTGGCCGGATCGATGGGTACACGTCCGCCCATCCGGAACGGAACCAATCGTGCGAGTAATAGCGGAGGCGCCGACGGCCGACGCAGCGGAACAATTGGTCCGCGACTGCCGAAGACCCGTCGAAGCGCTCGGCAAATAGACAGTCAACCAAAGCTCCTATGTGTGGCATAATCGGATACATCGGAAATCGCGGGGCAACGAGCCTCCTGCTCGAGGGCCTCAAGCGAATGGAGTACCGTGGCTACGACTCCGCGGGCGTCGCCGTAATGAACGGCAACGGCGTTGAGATGCGCAAAGCGGCGGGCAAGATCTCGCAGCTGGAACGGGCCCTGGCGGCGAGCCCCGTTCACGGCGAAACGGGCATTGGCCACACGCGGTGGGCCACGCACGGCGTCCCCAACGAATGCAACGCCCACCCGCACATCGATTGCAAAGGCAACGTCGCCGTGGTCCATAACGGAATCATCGAAAACTCGGGAACTCTGAAGCAGGGCCTTCAGGCGCGCGGACACAAGTTCGTGTCGGAGACGGACACGGAGGTCATCGCCCACCTCATCGAGGAGGCGTTCGATGGCAATCTGGAAGATGCCGTTATCGAAGCGCTCTGGCAGATCGAAGGCACGTACGGCATCGCCGTGGTGTCGAGCCTCGATCCCGACAAGATCGTAGCTGCCCGCAAGGGAAGCCCGCTGCTGATTGGACTGGGGAACGGTGAGTACTACGTCGCCAGCGATGTCTCGGCGATTCTGGCTCATACTCGCGAGGTCGTTTATCTGGACGACGGCGACGTCGCGGTTCTCACCCGCGATGGCTACACGGTGCTCGATCAGCGCGCGCAGGAGCTCGAGCGTCGCGTCAGCAAAATCGATTGGGATCTCGATCAGATCGAGCGTGGTGGCTTTGACCACTTCATGCTCAAGGAGATCTTCGAGCAACCCGAGACGGTCGAGAATTGCATGCGCGGCCGGCTCCTGCCGGAGCAGGGAACGTCAAAGCTCGGCGGCCTCAACATGACCGACGAGGAACTGCTGAAGTTCGACAACATCCTCATCACCGCATGCGGTACGAGCTGGCACTCGGCTTTGATCGGCGAGCACATGCTGGAGAGTCTGGCGCGTATTCCGGTCGAAGTGGAGTACGCCTCGGAACTGCGTTATAGAAATCCGATCGTCACCGACAGAACGCTGTGCATCGTCATTTCACAATCGGGTGAGACGGCCGACACGCTTGCCGCAATGCGCGAGGCCAAAGCGCGCGGCGCCAGAACCTACGGGATCGTAAACGTCGTCGGCTCGACCATCGCTCGCGAAAGCGACGGTGGCATCTACGTACACGCCGGACCCGAGATCGGCGTGGCATCGACGAAGGCATTCACGAGTCAGATCATCGCGCTGCTGCTGTTCACCCTCAAGCTGGCGCGGTTGCGTACCCTTTCGGTCGTCGATGGCAAATCGATCATCGAGGAGATGCAGGCGCTGCCCGGAAAGATCAAAAACATTCTCGATCGTGCGCCCGAAGTCGAAAAGATCGCCGAGGATTTCAAGGGCGCCCAGAATTTCCTGTACCTGGGCCGCGGCTACAGCTTCCCCACCGCTCTCGAAGGCGCGCTCAAGCTGAAGGAGATCAGCTACATCCACGCCGAGGGATATCCGGCTGCCGAGATGAAGCATGGTCCGATCGCTCTGATCGACGAGAAGATGCCGGTGGTATTCATCACTCCGCACGACGCAGTGTTCGACAAGGTTGTCTCGAACGTGCAGGAAGTGAAGGCGCGTGGCGGTCGCGTGATTGCGATAACAACCCGCGACGAGGATGCACTGGAAGGCAAGCTGGATTACGAGTTCCGCATCCCGGAGACCAAGGAGATGCTGACTCCGGTATTGGCATCGGTGCCACTGCAGCTGCTCGCCTACTACATCGCAGTCAAGCGCGGGACCAACGTGGATCAGCCGCGCAACCTCGCCAAGTCCGTCACGGTGGAGTAGGTACTGAGAGTCCTGCTACAGCGGGTCTCGCGGGCGGAAGTCCGCATTGGTGATCGCACGGCGGGAAGCATTGGACGGGGATTTCTTCTCCTCGTCGGCTTCACGCACGGCGATACGCTCGAGAAGGTCGAGTGGATGGCGGAGAAGTGCTCGGGACTCCGCCTGTTCGGCGACAGTGAAGGGAAAATGAATCTCGCCCTCGCTGATGTTGGCGGCGCCGTACTTGTCGTCTCGCAATTCACGCTCTACGGCAATTCCGAGAAGGGAAAGCGCCCGAGCTTCATCGATGCCGCCCGCCCCGAAGAGGCAATCCCGCTCTACGAGCGATTCAAGGCGGCACTCGCGGTGAAGGGATTGAGGGTCGAGAGCGGCGAATTCGGAGCGATGATGGACGTCGAGCTCGTAAACGATGGACCCGTCACGCTCTGGCTCGAGCGATGAGCGTCAAAGTCGTGCTTGCTTCAGGGTCGCCGCGCCGCCGGCAGCTGCTGGAGCTGATCGGGATCGAGCACGAGGTCTCTCCGGCCAACATCGACGAGACGATGCGTCCGCGCGAGACGCCCCGCAGGCATGCAGAGCGCCTGGCGCGTGAAAAAGCGTCGGCAGTTGCCAGTCGCGAGCCGGAGAGAATCACCGTCGCCGCCGACACCATCGTCGTGATCAACCGCAAAGTCCTTGGCAAACCACGTGACGAGGACGATGCCAGACGAATGCTGTCGATGCTTAGTGGACGTGAGCACACGGTCATCACCGCTGTGGCCGTAGCCCGCGGGCGAAAGCTGCGTTCTGCCGTCGAGGAGGTAAAGGTCAAATTTCGGCGCCTGCGCGACGACGAGATCGACGCCTACATCGCCACGGGTGAGCCGATGGATAAAGCAGGCGCGTACGGCATTCAGGGGTTCGGAGCCACGATCGTCGAGTGCGTCAACGGAGACTACTTCGCGGTGATGGGCTTGCCACTCGCGCGTCTGGTCACCCTGCTACGCGATTTGGGAGTGCATTATCGATTCGGGCAGCTGGACGTCCGCGCCACCCGCTGAGTCTACACGGAAGATTCCGGTCGGTCGGCGATGATTAGTTCCGTCGCGCGCTGCATGACGCGTTTTTCATTGTCGAAAGCGAGCTGCGCCGCCGCGTCATCGATAGGTATCCAACGCGCTTCGTTGACTTCCCAGTCGTGGTCTTTCGTGTCGCCGGAGACATAGCGCAGCAAAAAGAAGTGCACGCGCTTGTGGAATCGCACTCTGATTCCATTCTCCAGCCCGGCGTACCAGTACTCGATCGTCTCAATATGCGCGACGACCTCGCTCGTCACGCCGCCTTCTTCCCGCGCTTCACGTACGGCGGTGACCTCCGGCCTCTCGTCCTTGTCGACCAGCCCTTTGGGCAGCTGCCAGCGATTGTTTGGTCCCACGGCGATGATCACGACCTCGACGCGATCACCTGCACCGCGATACACGACT
This sequence comes from Gemmatimonadaceae bacterium, assembly GCA_036377095.1. GTDB lineage: Bacteria > Gemmatimonadota > Gemmatimonadetes > Gemmatimonadales > Gemmatimonadaceae > UBA4720. Next base: position 4,984 of record DASUZC010000021.1, on the reverse strand, counting down.
CCGCCCGCTGACGTCTGATCTCGCACCGGGACCTTGATCGCCGGTGCCCCTTTGGCGTTCGATCCAGTCGATCTTCTCGGCGTCATCGGTTGGCGAGCGCGTATCGATCGCGCCAGAGCTGAACTTTCTCGAGGACGTCGCGCGTCTGAATGCGTTGCATGCGACCAGGCCGGTTTTCCATCGAGATTGGATAATCTTCACCCGGGTCGCCATACGCATCGATGATCAGGTCATGGAACCGTCGATAGGGACCGGTTCGCTTCGGGTTGGTGTAGCCGATGAGACTTATCACCGGCCGGTCGAGCGCCACGCTCATATGCAACGGTCCGGTATCCGGCGAGAGCACCAACGAAGACGCGTCGAGTATCGAGACCAGCTTCCGCAGCCCGCTGCCCAGCTCGGACCGCGGCTTGTGTCCCGCTCGTGTCAATATCACGCGCTCGGCTTGCAGCTCTCGCTCCGACTGACCACCGACGAGGACGACCTGCATGCCGAAATCCTGATGCAGCGCGTCGGACACCTCCGCCCATCGTTCCGCCGGCCAATCCTTCTCCGGCTTGCTCGTCGCAGCCACTATCGAAGCAATCGGCCGATCGGTCGATTCGACAAAACTTTGCTGCCACGGTCGTTCCTCCGGCCACGGCCCGAGGTCCCACTCTACAGGCTCAGGTGACACGCCGAGTGCCCCGAGAAATTCGAAATACTGATCCTGAACGTGCTGCACGGACCGTCGCGGGATTTTTCTGTTGGTGAACAGCCAGTTCATGTCGCGGGCGCGAGCGCGATCGAAGCCAAGCTTATCGGGGGAGTTTGTGAAGCCGGTGACGATCCCCGCCTTGAAGTAAACCTGGAGGTTGATCACCAGATCGAATCGCCGCTTCGACAATTGTCGCGCCATGTCGGCGAACGCTCGCAGTCCGCGCAATCGGTCGAAGATTATGATTTCGTCGACTGAGCGATGCCCGCGTACCAGCGTCGCTGGTCCCGGCTGCAGAATCCACGTGATGCGTGCTCCCGGGTTAACGCGCTTCAACGCATTGATAACCGGCAGCACATGCACCGCGTCGCCGACGGCACTCATCATCACGATGCAGATGTTGTCCGGCACCACGGCGGGCACCTGCGGCGTCACTCAACACTCCGCAGCCGCAAATATTCCTCGTCCTCGGCTGAGAAAGGCAGATTGTGCAAATCGCGCCACTTTCTGAGCGAGCGAATCAACCGATCCAGATTTGCCTGCGCGACCAGCGGCGAGCCCGGCGAGCTGAAACGGACGCGATCGACATCCAGTACGTGAGCATCGAGCCCGGGTCCTTCGCCGGCAGTGAGCAGAATGTTCTTGAGATTCAAGTCCTGGTGATGCGCGCCGGCGTGTGTGAGTGCCTTCAGGAGTCCAACTACTGCGTCCAGCACCATCACGCGGTGAGCGTGATCGGTAATCTTGGCCAGGGCAACCGATAAGTCGTGTCCATTTGGAATCTCGCGTGTGGCAATGTCAGCTCGTCTAAGGATGAGATTCTTCGGGTACGTGACGTAGGCGAGCACTTCCGGCGTGCTTACGCCGCTGGCGCGCAGGCGCAAGGACGAGATCAGCTCGCGAAATCCGCGGGTGGGCAGGAAGAAAAGATCCTTGGAGATCTTCGCCATCCAGCCACCCCGCATGTTGTGGCGCACTACCGCGCGTCCACAGCTCCCCGGCAAAGTCACGGCAAACACCGGTGCTCTTCCCACCAGCGGAAGCGCATCCGGCTGCCGGGCGGCGAAGTCGTACAATGCTTCCCGCTCCAGAACCTCTCGAATGCTGGCCGAGCAGGTCTTCGCCACGACTGCTCGCGCGCCGTTTACCTCGAATCGCTCGTAAGAGGGAATAGTCAGAGCGACGAACATTCAGGATCTCCCGCGCACTGCCGCAATCGCGCTGAGCAATGCCTGCGCCTTGCTGGTAGTCTCATCCCACTCTCTCTCGGGCACGGAGTCGGCGACAATGCCGGCACCGGCCTGCACCGAAGCGACTCCGTCGACGATCACGCAGGTGCGAATGGTGATCGCGAGGTCCATCCGCCGGCCGCCCGCCGCGATATAGCCGAGCGCGCCGGCGTACGGCCCGCGAGCGGTCGGTTCGAGCTCGTCGATTATTTCCATCGCCCTGATCTTGGGCGCGCCAGTCATCGTCCCGGCCGGAAACGTCGCGCAGAAGACATCGAGCGCCGACATCCCGTCGTTCAGCTCTCCCTCCACCTGACTCACGATGTGCAACACGTGCGAGTACTTCTCGACTTTCATCAGCTCGGTGACTTTGACCGTTCCGTACTTGGCGACTCTGCCAACGTCGTTCCGGCCGAGGTCGACCAGCATCACGTGCTCGGCGCGCTCCTTTTCGTCGGCGAGCAGATCCGCTGACAATTGCTCATCGTCATCGGGCGTCGGGCCTCGCGGACGTGTGCCGGCGATCGGCCGCAGCGTGATCTTGCCGTCGGAGACGCGCACCAAAAGCTCCGGCGAGCTGCCAACGATCTCTATCCCGTCGAGGGCAAGGTGGTACATGTACGGCGACGGATTGATCGCGCGCAGCGCCCGGTACAGGTCGATGCCGGCGAAATCAGCGGGCACATCGATGCGACGCGAGATCAGCGCCTGAAAGCAGTCTCCGGCGCGAATGTACTCCTTGATGCGCTCCACGCCGGCGACAAAATCGGGTCGACTGTAACTCGATTTGCCTTCCGGCGGTTTCGCCTTGAAATCGGGCGCGATTGGTTTGATCGCCGAAGTCTGTCGAAGCCGATCGAGCAGATCGTCCAGGTCGGTGACGGCATCGTCGTAACCCCGTTGCAAATCCCGCTCGCTTGCGCCCGGCGCGACTGGAACTGAAACGACCAGTCGTGCGCTGCCATGGAGATTGTCGAGAATCACAATCGACCGCGTGAAAATGAACAACGCATCCGGTACGGCGATTCCGTTCGGCGGCCGATGTGGGAGTTTCTCGATCAATCGGACGGTGTCGTAGCCAAAGTACCCGATCGCGCCCCCCCAGAATTGGCCGAGCGCGGGCACGTCCGCCGGGCGAGCCTCATTTATCAGCGCTGCCAAATCACTAATCGGATCAGATGGACGACGCGAGTTGTGCCAGCCTCGCTCGGCTGTCCAGTCTTCCACCTCACCGTTCACCAATCTCCACGCCGCCCGCGGTTCAGCGCCGAGGAAGGTATAGCGCGACCAGGTCTCGCCGCCCGCGGGCGCGGATTCTAGCAGGAAAGCGAACGGCCCCTTCCTGATTTTGGCGAATGCCGACACCGGGGTGTCGGTGTCGAGCAGACAATCCTTCCACACGGGAACGAGCGTCGCCGCCGCCGCTCGCTTTCTGAATTCCTCGAAGCTCATCGGATTCTTTCCCGTAGTTCGGCGCCCGTGCAAAGGCCCGCGACTAAGTTTCTGTCATGAAAGCCTTCGCTATCCTCGTCGCTTGCATGCTCTGCGGAACTCAGCTCTCCGCACAGCAGACGTGGAACGATCCGCGAACGCTCGCGTTGGTTACGCGCGCGACCGAGCGCAGAGCGAGTCAGATCGCCGACACCACGCTTGTCGACTACAAGGCGACGGCGCACGGTTACGTCACTTTCCTGGCGCAATTTGGAGAGGGGTTCCCGGAGCCACCCAAGATCGTCAAGGCGGACGAGCTGGGTTTGGAAGTCTACTGGCGCGCGCCTGATATGAGCAAGCAGCGGATTATGGGTCGCCGTGACACACTGCTGTTGCCCACCGACATCAACTACCACCGAGATCACCTCGGCATCGTCCAGAACAACTTCCGCAACATCATCCGCATCGGCGAAGGTGACGAGGTTCGCGATGTTCCGCATCCGCTGTCACCAACCGGCCTGCAGGTTTACGACTTCGCGATTCGCGACTCGCTGCAGATCCGCCTTGGCGATCGAGTCCTCGACGTTTACGAAGTGAGAGTGAAACCGAAGGACGATCGCCAGCCACGCACCGTTGGCTCCGTGTACATCGACCGTGAGTCGAGCGATGTGGTGCGCATGACCTTCAGTTTCACACGGGCAGCCCTGATCGACAAAGAGCTCGAAGACGTATCGATTGTGCTGGAAAACGCGTTGATCGAAGGGCGCTACTGGTTGCCGAGACGACAGGAGGTGGAGATACGCCGCACCGGCTCGTGGCTCGACTACCCTGCGCGCGGGATCATCCGTGGTCGCTGGGAGATTTGTTGCTACGAGATCAATCAGGGAATTCCGGCTAATTACTTCGCCGGTCCCGAGATTGTGATGGCGCCCCCCGCCGAGCGGGCGCAGAAGCCTTTCCCGTTCGTAGGTCGAGTGCTGGATTCATTACCGCCGGATGTGCGAGCAGTCACCGACGCTGATGTGAAGAAAGTTCAGGAGGAGGCGAGGGCGCTGGTGCGCGGACAGGCGTTACAGCGTAGTCGGAGCCTCGCGCTGTCTGCCCGGCATCTGTCCGATCTCGTTCGATTCAATCGCGTCGAGGGGCTCGCACTCGGTACTGGCCTGTTGCAGCGACTCGGCGCGGGGTTCGCGGTTGCGGCATCGGGGCGGTACGGCTTCAGTGACCGGGAGTGGAAAGGAAGGGGAGCGCTGGAGTTTCGCACGGGCGCCGGCTCTTCGCTGGCGCTCGCCGTCGAGCGCCAGTATCGCGATGTCAGCGAAGAGCCGGAGGCATCCCTCGTTAAAAACAGTCTGGCGGCGCAGGAGTTTGGCAGCGATTACACAGAGCCGTACGATGCGCGGGCTGTGTCACTCACCGGCACGGTCGGCGGACTGAACTGGCGGCCCTCGCTCGAGCTGTCGTACGAGCAACACGATCCTCTGCAGGTGCACGCCCGGTCCGCGAACGGCACGTTCGAGCCGACGATTCCTGCTATGCAGTTGCACGAGTCGCGAGTGACGGTCTCCGTCGAGCATCCAACTCGTCTCACGTGGGGCGGCTTCGAGCTCGGCGCGCGCGTCGCGGT
>DASUZC010000020.1:0-2837 GCA_036377095.1 Gemmatimonadaceae bacterium | reverse complement strand
AAACGCGATTAAGCGACGATAGCTGCGTCGCGAGATGGAAGTCGAGAGTCGTCCCCGTGACGAGGTTGAGATGGACAACGCTACCGACATCGCGACCCGAGCTGCGCAGCGAATCCACAAACGTCCCATCCCCCGGAATCGTCGCGCCGGGAATCGCTCCACTCACCCGGGAGTCCCTTGAGTAGCCGGCAGTGATCAGGACTCTGCTCCCATTATCTCCGACCCAGAAAAATCGCGGGCGCGCGGATACCCGTGTCGAGCCCGGAGTGTCGGTCCACACGTCATGGTCGGGGTCGATTACTGGCGCATGATGGACGGAGCCGAGGAAACTGTATCCGGACTGTCTTGTCAGCGGCGATGCGATGAAGGTGACTGCGTCGCTTTCCCGATACGTCGACTGCGAAAGATTGAGCTCGCGAATCGCGCGTTTTCCCTGTGGCGGCGGACGTCGAGTCACGAAGTTGACGACGCCGCCCAGCGCGGATGGACCATAGAGCGCGGCGGCACCGGCTTTGATTACCTCGACCTGAGCCAGATCGAGCGGCGGAACTTCGACGAGTGACAGGCCTGCATCGCTGGCGCCGGCGAGTGGCAGGCCGTCGGTGAGGAACTCTGTGTACTGCGAGCGGAAACCCTGAATGCGCAGTGCAGCGCCACCGGCTCCGGCGTTTATCGGCGGCACTCTTACCCCGGGAATTTCCGCCACCATTTGGGTGAGATCGCCGGGCCGCATCGCATTTTTTTCGCCGACGTCTTCGCCAGCCAACACCTCGACCCGGATCGGGACGTCTTCGATTCGCTGCTCTGTCCGCGCGATGCTCACCACGACCGGAGCAAGCTCGATTCCGAGCGGCTCGAGCGTGAGTACTATAGTAGTGTCCGTTCCCGGCCGCAGTGTGACGTAAAGTGAATCGGGCCGGAAGCCTAGCTTGCTGACTGTGATGCGCGTCGGCGCAGTATCGATGGAGAGAGTGGCGATACCGGCGGAATCAGTGCGCGCGGTATCGGCTGCAGCCACCACGATTGCTTCCGGCAGCTGTTTGCCGGCAGCTTGTACCGAAACCCGTACGCGTGCTGCGATCTGTGCGTGCGAGGTTCGCGCAGCAAGCAACAGCAACAACGCTACGCCTGATCGAGTGATTCCCATCTTGGGCGCCTTCGGGGAAGGATTCACGGGTCGGAGGCATCACGATCCGGACCAGAGAACAAAAAGGTCGCGGTGTTTGCCGCGACCTTTTTCTGAAAGGGAAGAGCCAGACCGGGCACCCGGATAGTCTGGTATCGGGAGAACTACCCGCGTGCCAGCGCGCCGCGAACCTTAGATACCGCCCTCGTAGTCGTCAGCCGCGGTCGGATCCTTGGAATTCTTTTCCGGTCCGGATGGCCCCGACTCCGCGATCCAGACGAGCGTGCGCGTTGTGTTGTTCGCGTAATTGCTCTCGCGGAACTGGTGACACATTCCGGTCGCCGGATCTTTCGCGCGCGGGCAATTGCCTTTCTTGTCGGGCGCGTAAGCAGGGTTGACCTCGACCTCGATGTAATAATTGCCGGCAGGCACCACCGGCTGCCCATCGCCGCCGTCAAGGACGAAATACTGACCGCCCAGCTTCCAGACGTAGGTGTCGTTCCATCCTTTGGAAATTCCCTGGAAGCCATCGAAGTCCTGATTGCCACAGTTCCAGTAGTTGCGCGGAGCGTCACGCAGCTCCGGCAGATATGGATCGGTGTCGAGCATGCAGAAGCCGCGCTTGGCAGCACGCCACACCTGACCTGTCGTCGCGTCGATCAGCCTGTACGTTGCGTAGTGTTTGAAGTGAAAATGGCCATGGCACGTATCGAGCTCGAACAGACCGTCGTTCGCCGCGAAGTGTTCTCTGGGATTGCCGATATAGTTGTCGGCATCGCCAATGTTCGGCGTCGTCACTGTAAAGCGCAGAAGTCGCCGATCACCGGGTGTGACACCGCCCTCGATAGCGCTGCACAGCTTGTCGGTGATGATCTCGTTCTTGACGCGCCAGTGATTCGCCGTCGCCTTCCCCTCGACGATCAAGTCGACCGAGCCGACGGTGTCGATGCGCGACGGATCGTTGGTAGCGCGGGCGACGGAGTGTGGAGCAACGAGTGAGTGATCCTGATTCCGATCCGAGCTCGTACAAGCAAAGACAACCGGCAGGACTAAAAGGAATGCGCGCGCCTTCATGAAGCCTCCAACGTAGCCGTAGATAAGGGTTGGCGTGGGGCCACAAACATGTGGCGGGCTTGCGTGTGCGGCAAGACTCTGCTGCGAAGCCCTGAATGCAACACTGCCGGCGATTATCCCAGCGCCTGGCGAGACGACCGCTGCCACGCTGTTGTGGGCAATTATGTGGTCACATCACTGCGGCTTCTCGCCCAACATGCCCTTCATCTGATCGATCTCCGCTTGCTGGCTCGAGCGGATGTTCTGGCATAGTTGCTTGATGCTGGCGTCACTAATCGACGCCTCATTGCACATCAGAATAGCACTCGCGTGGTGCGGAATCATGGAGCGCAGGAATTGACGATCTCCGATCCCCGTCTGACGTCGTATGAAGAGAAAGCATAGAACCGCAGCAGCTAGTGCAATGACCGCGATCACCGCGTTGAGTCGCTTGTCGTGGTACATCGCCCTCATGACCGCCAGCTCGATGAGCACCATCGGCGCCGTCATCAGGCCTGCCATGTAGACCTGGTTGAAGTTCATGTAGACGTTGTCGAGTGCATTGACCATTGCATACATGAGGAAGTACATGGCGAGAAACGACAGCGCAGTCATTATCGCCAGATGACGATAGTGCATTGCGCTCATCCGTCCGCTG